>JBNMOZ010000663.1:0-3489 GCA_051276005.1 Bradymonadia bacterium
GCCTTGGAGTGCACGGCCGACGGCGGCGGTACGCGCTGCGACGTGGTGGCGGGCATGCCCCAGGCCGAGCAATGCAACGGCATCGACGACGACTGCGACTTCGCGGCAGATGAGGACTGGCGCACCGGCGAGTGCGGCCAGGGCGTCTGCGCGCGCCCGCTCATTCGATGCCCAGGTGATCCTGCCCCGGTCTGCGATCCCTTCCAGGGCGCAGGGGCAGAGCTGTGCGACTCGCTCGACAACGACTGCGACGGCACCCTCGACGAGGATCCTGAAGACGCGGGCGCCGGCTGCCCGGTGGGCGTCGGTGCGTGCGAGCGCGGCGGCGTTGAGACCTGTATCGATGGCGAACTGCTGTGCATCGGCGACGCGGGCCCGCCGCAAGACGAGGTGTGCAACGACATCGACGACGACTGTGACGGTCTCTTGGACGAGGGCCTCAACTGCCCCGGCGGTGAGGCCCTCGCGCTCATCGACTATACATATGAATCTGACGCACAGGCGATGGCGGTCCTGCGCGTGCCCCTGTTGACTGGCGGGTGGCAGGTCGAGATCGGGACGATGCGACTGGTGCAGGCGCCCAACACGGCGATCGCCTGGCAGGTCAACTCCAACTGCGAGTTGCAGCCCGTGCCGGGCCCCAGCGTCGTCCTCGCGATCGGTGACCGGCGGGTGCCCATCCACCTGACGGCCGCGCCCAGCGACTGCCCAGTGCGCCGACCGGCCGCGCCCGATCCCACCTGGCCCGATGCATCCGTCGTCTACGGCCCCGCGCCCACCCGGGCGATCGACGTGCACTGGCCCGATGGCCGAGTCGTCGAGATCCACGATCGCGCAGTGCAGCCAACAACGGTCGAGATCATCCGCGACACCCGCCAGCGGATCATCCGCGTAGACACGCCCGCGGCGCGCATCCACTACCGCTGGACCGACGATGGGACTCCCCAAGTCGACATCGAGCCGGTGCAATCGGCCGACTGAGCGAGCTCGCGCGCAAGGGCCAGACTTCGGGCATCGGGCCAGCGGGTTGTGCGCTGTCGAGCTGGATAAATGCGTCGGTTTTGACGCCTGGCGCGTCAGCGACGGCTAGATCCGCCGCGGTTCCAAATTGCGCTGATCACGACGGCGTCACGAATGTCCGCTGGCCGAAGCTTGCCGGCCTCGTGACGCGGGCGCCCGTAGTGCGCATCTCGGATCGGGCGCGATTCCAGCCCGACACCGACCACCGCGCGCCGCACCCCTCTTGCGATGCGCGCCTGGGCACCGGGGTGGTGAATCGCGGCCTCGATCGCGGCGGCGATGACCACCCGCGGGTCGTCACGAAACGCCACCCCTTCGAGCAGCTTCTTTGACTCTCGACGCGCCCGCGCCCAAAGGCCCGGCGACATCTCCAGGCCGTGCACCGCCGAGAGCGGATAGCCGCCCAGCGACTCGAAGGTGCTGGTGTAGAAGCGCTCAAGGAGCTGCTGGCCGTACACCCTAAACCGCACCAGCGGCACGGCGACGTAGCTGTCCACGTCGACCGGGGCATGCAGCTCGGTGGGCTCGCCATGCATGCGATCCCATTGCCGACGGATCTCTTCGGGCTCCTTGAGATAGCCCATACGCTCAAGAAACCACGCCGCCAAAATGACCCGCAAGTGACGCGGTGGGTGTTCACCGAGACGCCGACCGCTCGGCGCCACCGACATGCCGGTCACGCTCAACGGATGGTCCGGCGACTGGAACATGTGCACCATGCCGTGCAGCGCCGCAGGGCCCAGCAGCATCATGCAGATGGCGTCGGCGAAGATCTCTTCGATCCACCCTGCGAAGGCCCGCTCGATGTCGACGACGACCTTACGGCCCTGGACCTGGGCGAGAGGCGCGCCCGGCTGCGCCGGCACCATCGCGTGCAGCTCATCGGAGAGACCCGCAACGTCACGGAACATGACGTGCGCGATCTCGTGGGCGACCGCAGGCCAGCGCAGCAGGTCTTCGTCGAAGTCATCGGGCACCTGAACCACCGGGTGATGCGGCAGAAGGTCGAACCAGACGCTCTCATTGCCAGAGCCCGGCGCTGCGATGACGGTCCCGGCCTTGAAACGAAGGCCATGCGTATCCAAGAAGGTCAGCACCGGTGCCAAGAACGCCGCTGCGATCGCATCGGCGTCATCGAGCACCTCGCGCAGCGCGGGATCCGTGCGCCAGCGCGCCTGCTCGCTGAGCGTATCGAGCGCCGCATCGACCCTTTGCAAGCCGCGCAGATGCTGGCCCACGCGGGCGTTCTGCTCCACATAGAGCAGCCCATCCTCGGCATCGAGCTGTTCGAGCTGCTTGAGCGTCTCAGTCGTCGCGGCGTGGGCCGCGTCGAGGACGGGGATGAGATCGTCGACCACAACGGCATGCATCACCCGCGTTGGACCGCCGGCGCGCTTCAAGTCGCCCGCGATGCGACGCGCCCGCGCCGACATGGCCTGAATGCGCGGCGTGAGCCCTTTGAGCTGCGCCGCGATCGCCCCCGCATCGCCCTCGGGATTGGCGCTCAGCACGCCCACTGGGCCAGCGTCGACTGACGGCAGGACGCGATCGCCCATGAGCCGCTTAAAGAGCGCACGCACGACTTGGCCGACCACGATGATCAGGATGGTCTTGTCGACCCAGCTCATGGATCTTTCTTCGCGGTCGCAGTGCTCGCCCCGTCGACCTGCGGCCGCCGCCGAGCCGGCTGGCCGGGCTGGCCGGGCATCGGTTTGGGTCCGCGGCGTTTGGCGTTGGGATCGGGGCGCCCCGTGGCGCGGCGATCGATCACCTCTGAGAGCACGAACTTGAGCGGCCAGTTCGGGGTGCCGGGCAGATAGCCTGGCCGATCGCGGCGGGTGGCCACGCCCCTACTCCGACTGCGTGGGCTCGGTCGCCTGAGCGATCTGGCCACGCATCGAGGTGTCGGCCTCGAGGTTCTTCATCTGCAGGTAGTCCATGTAGCCAAAGCGGCCCGCACGCAGCGCCTCGGCGATGGCCTTGGGCACCTCGGCCTCGGCCTCGGCGACCTTCGCCAACGCCTCCTTGAGGCGGGCCGAGTTCTCCTGCTCAACGGCGACGGCCATCGCGCGTCGGCCTTCGGCGCGGGCCTGAGCGATGCTCTTGTCGGCCTCGGCCTGATCGATCTGAAGCTTCGCCCCGATGTTGGTGCCCACGTCGACGTCGGCGATATCGATGGAGAGGATCTCGAACGCGGTGCCCGCGTCGAGGCCCTTGCTCATGACCACCTGCGAGATGGCGTCCGGGTTCTTGAGCACCTCCTTATGGGTCTCGGCCGAGCCGATGGTCGTCACGATGCCCTCACCCACCCGGGCGAGGATGGTCTCTTCGCCGGCGCCGCCAACGAGGCGCTGGATGTTCGCCCGCAGCGTGATCTTGCTGATGGCGATGAGCTGGATGCCGTCGCCGGCCACGGCCGAGACCTTCGGCGTCACGATGACCTTGGGGTTGACGCTCATGCGCACCGCC
>JBNMOZ010000664.1:0-3475 GCA_051276005.1 Bradymonadia bacterium
CGCGCTGCACGCCATCGAAGTCTTCGGCCGCGCGAATGCGCCCCTCGCCAGCGTTGAGCGCCACGCGCAGGCCTTCGAACATCGGCTCGACGATCGCTTCGACCAGCTCGGTCTTGCCCTTGAAGTATCGGTAGAAGCCGCCCTTGGCGATGCCCGCGGCCTTGCAGATCTCGTCGATGGTCACCCGCTCGACGCCCTTGGTGAGCATCAGGTCGGCGCCGGCTCGGCACAGGTCGGCGATTCGACGCTTGCGGTTGAGATCGCGCTTGCCGCCTTCAGGGCCAGGGCGCTGCTCGGGCACACGACGCGGGCGATGACGGTGGGCGTGGGATGATTTGCTCACCGGTGAAGCATTACAGGCCCGCGCCAGATTTGCCAGCGGCGGGCATTGAGACAAACTCGATAGCGCCCAACGCCGAGCGCCATCTGCGGGCGGGTGGCGGTCGGCCGGTTGGCGGTCGGTCGGTCGTCGGCCCGATACCCATCTTTGATAAGTTTTTGGAGCCGCGCGCGTTCGGGTGTAGTTCGGATAACTGACGACACCTCTCGCCGGAGACTCAACATGCCATTCTTCAAAGCACTGCACATCGCCGCGCTCGCCCTGCTCTTCACCGCGTGTGGCGAGGGCCCCGAATGGACGCGCAACTCCGGCGATGACCTGCCCCGCGTGGGCCCCGAGGCCGTCGAGCCCGAGTCTGATCCCGAGCCGTCGACCCGCCCGCCCGTCTGGCGCAGCCCCGGCGACGGCGCGCCTGAGCCCGGCGAAGTTGTGGGCAACAGCGACGGCCTGACCGTGACCGACATCTGGGGCGAAGGCATCGTCGTCGAGATCGATCAGCTCGCTTGGGCCGCGCAGGGCGAGATTCGCTTCCGCGTCGGTCTGACCGAGAGCGCCTCCGGCAAGCCCGCGCCGCCGCTGAGCGCCGAGAACTTCGCCTTCGCAGAAGACGGCGTCAAGTTGGGCAGCGAGGCGCTCTACGAGGTCAGCCGCGCCAAGGATCTGCAGGTCGTGCTGGTGCTCGACATGTCGCAGAGCATCGTCGAAGCCAACGCCCTCGAAGACGTGCGCGCCGGCGCCCGGGCGCTGTTCGACACGTTGCCGCGCGAGGCCGAGGTGGCGCTGGTCGGCTTCAGCACCGAGTACGAGTTGCTCACGCCGTTCACCGATGACGCCGATCTGATTCACAGCGTGCTCGACGACTTGAGCCCCCGCGCAGGCCGCGCCGGCCAGTTCACCAACTTATGGGGTGCGGTCGACTTCGCGACGGGCCTCTTTGACGCGCAGACCGACGCCGGCAAGGTCATGGTCGTGTTCACGGATGGGCGCGACAACGTCGCCGAAGCCCAGCTCTCACAGGCCATCGACGCGGCAGCCGAAGCAGGCGCGTCGACCTTCGCGATTGGCTTGGGCACCGACTTCGACGAGGGCGATTTGACCCGCTTGGCGGGCCCCGGCCACGTCAGCAGCACCCGTGAGGCCGGCGCATTGGTCGCGCTCTTCAGCGACATCGCCACCCAGATCGGCGAGCGCCTGACGGTGACCTACGTGACGCCCAAGGCCAGCGGCAAGCACACCCTCGAGGTGAGCATCGGCTACGACAACAAGTCGGGTGGCTTCGACATCGAGTTCGAGCTCGGTCGATAGACCGGCCAGCGCTCAGTCGCCGAGCAACAGCGCCGCCGCCCGGGTCGGCGCGATCTCGCCCCGCCTGACCTGCGCTTCGATCGTCGCCAGCCGTTCGGCGTTTTGTGATCGAAAGCGAAGCTCCAGCGACTCGCGCACGCGTGTCCACATCCAGGCCGCGTTCTGCGTGCCGCGCTTATCCTGCAACCTGCCAGATTTATTCATGATCTCGCGATGCGTTGTCACGTCGATCCAGACGCTCTCAACGCCGGTCCCAGTCAGCGCGCTGCAGGTGCGCACGCGGGGGCGCCACTCGGGATATGCGGGCGTGAGCAGGTGCAGCGCCTGCCGATAGCGGTTCGCGGCTTGGGTCGCGGGCAGCACGTTGTCGCCGTCGGCCTTGTTGACGACGAGCAGATCGGCCATCTCCATCAGCCCGCGCTTGATGCCCTGCAGCTGGTCGCCCGCGCCCGAGAGCATCAAAGCCAGGAACGTGTCGGTCATCTGCGCCACGGCCGTCTCTGATTGGCCCACGCCCACGGTCTCGACGAGCACCACATCGAAGCCAGCAGCCTCGCAGAGCAGCAGCGCCTCGCGGGTTCGGCTGGCCACGCCGCCCAGAGTGCCGCTGGTGGGCGACGGGCGAATGAACGCCGCGTCTGCCTGCGACAGGCGGACCATACGGGTCTTGTCGCCCAAGATGCTGCCGCCAGTGCGCGCGCTGGTGGGGTCGACTGCCAGCACCGCGACCCGCAGCCCCTGCGCGATCAGGTGCAGCCCGAGCGCGTCGATGAAGGTGCTCTTGCCCACACCCGGCACGCCGGTGATGCCCAGACGGATCGCGCGCCCGGTGCGCGGCATGAGCGCGTCGAGCAGCGCCGCGGCCTGGATGCGATGGGTGGGGTGGGTCGACTCGACGAGCGTGATGGCCTGCGCCAGCAACGCCCGGTTGCCCGCCTCGACGCCGGCCTGCAGCGCCTCGACGCTGGGGCGACGCCGCTTCGAGCGCGGCTGGGTTCGAGGCCGATGGCTCAGCTGACGGTCTCGATGAGCGCGTCGAGCAGCGCGCCGGCCGCCTCGCTGAGCACCGTGCCGGGCCCGAAGATCGCGCTGGCGCCGGCGGCATAGAGCGCGTCGTAGTCTTGCGGCGGGATGACGCCGCCCACGACGATCATGATGTCGTCGCGGTCGAGCTTGGCCAGCTCGGCGCGCAGGCTGGGCACGAGGGTCAAGTGACCCGCCGCCAAGCTGCTGACGCCCACCACGTGTACGTCGTTCTCGATGGCCTGGCGCGCGGTCTCTGCCGGCGTCTGGAACAGCGGCCCAATGTCGACGTCGAAGCCCAAGTCGGCGAAGGCGGTGCTGACCACCTTCTGGCCGCGGTCATGGCCGTCCTGGCCCATCTTGGCCACCAGGATGCGCGGTCGGCGCCCCTCGGCCGCCACGAACGCGTCGATCTTGGCGTTGATCGCGTCCAAGTCGCCTCCCAATTCGGCCCGGTAGACCCCGCTGATCGAGTGGATCACGGCCTGATGCCGCCCGAAGACGGCCTCCATCGCGTCGCTGATCTCGCCCACGGTGGCGCCGGCGCGGGCGGCGTGCACGGCGCGGTCGAGCAGGTTGCCGTCGCCGCTCTGGGCGCATTGGGTCAAGGCGGTCAGCTCTGCGTGCACGGCCGCGGTGTCACGCTCGGCCTTGAGCGCGCGCAGGCGCTCAAGCTGGGCTGCGAGCACGGCCGAGTTGTCGACCTTGAGCACGTCGACAACTTCAGGCTCGGCGAGCGGATAGGTGTTCACGCCCACCACGGTCTGCCGGCCGCTGTCGATGCGGGCCTGGGTGCGCGCCGCCGCC
>JBNMOZ010000665.1:0-3475 GCA_051276005.1 Bradymonadia bacterium
GGTGATGCAGCGTCCGACGATCGGGTTGCCGAGCGAGGCGCACTTCAACGGTCTTTTCGACAGCCGTGCGACAGCAGCTTGCTGGCTGGAGGGGGTCTGCGGGGTGTCTACGGGAGGTCGCGCTGCGATGAGGCGGGCGACCGAGGCGCGGACCAGGTCTCGCGCCGCCAGGACAGCGATGATGACGGTGCCGCCCGCGATCAGCGCGCCTTGCCCGCCGGCATCTATCCGGATCACCGTGCAGAGCGAGAGCAGCGTCAGCCTCAAACTGAAGAAGATCCAGCCGAACACGATGAGCATTTATGCGACTTCGTCGACACCTATACCTCCTCGAGGAGGCTCGTCATCCTAAACGCTCTGCCTGGAAAAACGCGTCCGCTCTTCCACCCCTTTGCGACAAGGACGTCGACGCGCCCGGTGTGCGCCGATCCAGCTGGCCTTGGCCCGGTTCCGGGTCTGCGCGCCTGCAGGCCGCGTGCACCAACTTGCCGCGCTGCAGGCCGCGCGCACCAACTTGCCGCGCTTTGAGGTCAACATCGTGATGCACGCCGCGCGGCCCGTTCGGGTAGTCTGCTGTCCGCACGACCCAACCCAACCCAAAACCAAAGCGAAGGCAGCGACCATGAGCAACAGCCAGACCAAGCACCTGAGCAGCGTTATCGACAACCACACCCAAGACATGCGTGGAAAGGTCGTGGCGATCACGGGCACTACGAGCGGCACGGGCTACATCTGCGCGCGGGAGTTGGCCAAGCTCGGCGCGCAGGTGTTGCTGCTCAACCGCGAGAGCGAGCGCTCGACGGCGGCGCTGGCCCGTCTTCAGGCAGAGGTCCCGGGCGGGCGCTTCGAAGCCATCGTCTGCGACCTGCAGGACTTTGGCAGCGTGCGCCGCGCGGCCCAGCACATCCGAGACACGCACACCGTGCTCGACGTGCTGTGCAACAACGCAGGGGTCATGGCCCTCGCCGACCGCGCCACCGTCGACGGCTACGACGTGCAGATGCAGACCAACAGCATCTCGCCCTTCCTGCTGACCAAGGAGCTGCTCGCGCTGCTGACGCAGAGCGCCGATGGCCGCGTGGTCAACCACACGTCCATGGCGCGCCTCGGCGGCCCGCATGAGCCGCAGTTCTTCGCCAAGACGGGCGGCGACCTGGGCGGTGACGGCACCGAGGCCGAGAACGCGAGCTTTCAGGGGCCGCGCTGGGCGCGCTACCACCAGTCCAAGCTCGCGAACTGCACGTTCACCTATGGCCTAAAGGCCAAGCTTGAGGCGCGCGACAGCAACACCGTCAAGGTGATGATCGCGCACCCTGGGCTGGCGAACACGAGCCTGCAGGTCACCACCGCCCAGAGCGGTGGCATGAGCCTCGGCGGCGACTTCATGGCGCAAGCACAGTCGGCAGAAGACGGCGCGCTGGGCATCATCCGCGCGTGCGCCGATCCGCAGGCGCGGTCGGGCGACTTCTACGGTCCAGAGGGGTGGACGGGGTTTCCGGCGAAGCTTCCGCCTGAAGACCTGCTGCTGGATCCGGAGAACATTCACATCAATTGGGCCGGCTGCGAGGCGGCCGTGGGGCCGTTCGCGGTCTAGGCGCACCCGTCGGTTGAACACGGTGCGGCCCTCGATAGGATCGCCCCCTTGAACTGGACGTCCAGAGGCGCCACGTTGCGCCTATGACGCTGACTCAAATCACCGACGACCTGATCGCCGACCTCGGCGGCCTGACCTTCGGCCCTCCCGTAACCCACGTCTACAACCCGCTGATCTACGCCCGTGAGGCGTGGGACATGTACTGCGAGAAGTATGGCCAGGGCCAACGCGACGTCCTGCTTCTGGGCATGAATCCTGGGCCCTTTGGTATGAGCCAATGCGGTGTGCCCTTCGGTGAGATCGCCCATGTGCGCGACTGGCTCGGCATCGAAGCCCCCATCGGCAAGCCGCCGATCGAGCACCCCAAGCGGCCGATCCTGGGCTTCGATTGCACCCGTAGTGAGGTCAGCGGTCGGCGGATGTGGAGTTGGGCCAAGGACACCTACGGCACGCCCGAGGCGTTCTTCTCTCGGTTCTTCATCGCCAACTACTCGCCCCTGGTCTTCATGGAAGACAGCGGTCGCAATCGAATCCCGTCGAAGCTGCCGAAGGCGGAGCGCCTGCTGATGAACGCGGCCTGCGACAAGGCCCTGCGGCGCACGGTCGAGCTGTTTGAGCCCAAGTACGTCGTCGGCATCGGCAAGTTCGCCGAGAAGAAGGCCAAGCAGGTCGTGGGCGACATCGATGGGCTGGCGATCGGGTCGGTCCCCCACCCCAGCCCGGCGAGCCCGCTGGCGAACCGGGGCTGGGCGCCGCTGATGACGGCGGCCCTGCGCGAGCTTGGCTTGGTGCGCTGAATAGAACGGGCCCCCCAGGGCCGCGAGGAGATCGAGATGTCAGAGCAGCGAATCGCGTTGGTGACGGGCGGCACTTCTGGGGTCGGATTGTCGCTCGTGCGGGCGCTGGTCGCTGATGGCGCCTTCGTGCACTTCGTCGGGACGAACGCCGCCAAAGGGGCCGCGATCGAGGCGGAGCTGAACGCGTCGCTATCATGTTGCGTGTTCTGCGCGGTCGACCTGAGCAGCCTGGTCGCGACCCGCGAGTTCGCCGAGCAGTTTCGACGCGCCGTCCCGCGGTTGGACGTGCTCGCCAACGTAGCCGGCGTGCTGTTGGCCCAGCGGCGCGAGACCGAAGACGGGCTCGAGATGACGTTCGCGATCGGCTATCTGAGCGCGGTTTTGCTCACCCTCGAGCTCGCTGAGTCACTGGAGAGGGCCGGTCACGCACGCGTGCTCAACGTCGGCGGCGCGCCCCGGCTGGTGTTGAACCGAAGACTCGATTTGGACGACCTGGGGTTCGAGGCGACCTACAACGGCATCCGCGCGGCCCTCAACACAATCCACGCGAAGACGGTCGCGACCGAGATCCTGGCACAGAGATTTCGAGCGCGAGGCATCGACGTCAACTCGTTTCATCCGGGGCCGGTCAAGGGGCAACTCGGTCGAAACCTGTCGGTGCTGACGCGGTCTATCTTCGCGGTGGTGGCCCGGTTCATGTCGAGCAGCTCGAAGAGCGGGACCTACTTGAGCACCGCAAAGGAGGTCCGCGGAATGACTGGGCAGTATTTTGTGGGAACTTCGCCCCGGCAACTGCGCTTCGAGCAGGCGTACAAGGACGACTTGTGGGCGCGCACGCAAGCGATGATCGCCAAGTTCTCGCAGCGGGTGGACGCCAGAAAGGCGGCCCCAGTAGGCCCCAGTAGGCCCCAGTAGGTTCCAGTAGGCACCTTCCCGAGCTCGCCCGTGGCTGCGTCTGCCATCGGATGGCGCGTCGATATGCCCTTTACCGAGGTTGCCCTTGTACCCACTCACCCCGTGCACCCACCCCCGCACCGATCGGATCTCAATCATGCGTTTGCTCCTGACCTGCCTGCTCTTCTGT
>JBNMOZ010000666.1:0-3454 GCA_051276005.1 Bradymonadia bacterium
GGCTGCGCGTCGCCATCGAGAGCGAGACCGAACACACGACGTACTTCCGCGATCCCGACGGGCGGCGCGTGGGCGTCTCGAACTACACCTTCGACGTCTAAGGCCGGCGCGCGACACGGGCGCCCGTGTCGGTGCCCACGGGCGCCCACGCACCGACGGCACCCAAAACGCGTAAGCCCGTGTCTTCATGCGCAGACCACCCTTGCATGTCTACTGCTGACCAAGTCGGGCACACCTCAAGCGGGGCGGGCGCGCTGCCAGGGCGACGATCGTGAGCAGCGCAACCTGCAAGGTCGCTGGGCGTCGCTGGCCTGTGGCGATGAGGCGCGGCGCGTTCAAGGCGGAAGCGCGACGCGCTGCGAGCAGCATCGGGGCGAGCAGTATCGGGGCGCAGCACGCCGATCGCTCTCAACGATGACCATGCGCGCTTCACGGGCACCCCGCGGTCAGATCCGACGACCCGGTGAACCAACCGCGCGCTCTCGCCGTATGGCCCCCAGCAGACTGAGCGCGCGCCTTGTGGATCCCCGGCTTGACGGCCTTGGATAGGGCGCCCTAGAGTCCGCTCGACTTATGACATACCCGCGGGCGCGCGCCGCTCGCCGCCAGGAGAATGCTGTGAACTCGCCTGCTAAGACCTTCCTCGATACCGGTTTGCCGCTCTTTAGTGGCGTGCCCTTCAAGGTCGCAGACCTCTCGGCCGAGACCGTGCGCTTCGGCCGCAAAGAGATTGAGCTGGCCGAGCATGAGATGCCGGGTCTGATGTCCCTGCGCCGCAAGTACTCCGAGACGCAGCCCCTCAAGGGTGCCCGCATCATGGGCTCGCTGCATATGACCATTCAGACGGCCGTGCTCATCGAGACGCTCGTCGCCCTTGGCGCCGAGATTCGCTGGGTCAGCTGCAACATCTTCTCGACGCAAGATCACGCCGCGGCCGCCGTGGCGGTCGGCCCCAACGGCACCCCCGAGAACCCGCAGGGCGTCCCGGTCTTCGCCTGGAAGGGCGAGAGCCTGACCGAGTACTGGTGGTGCACTGTCCAGGCGCTCACCTGGGCCGACGGCAAGGGCCCCAACCTGATCCTCGACGATGGCGGCGACGCCACCATGCTGGTCCACAACGGCCTGGCCTTCCAGAAGGCCGGCAAGGTACCCGACCTGTCCACGGCCGGCTCCGAAGAGGAAGAGGTCGTCCTCAAGACTCTCGCCGAGATCCAGAGCCAGGACATGGAGTTCTGGACGCCGATCGCGCCGAACATCAAGGGCGTCAGCGAAGAGACCACCACCGGCGTGCTTCGCCTCACGCAGATGTTCGCCGACGGCAGCCTGCTGTTCCCGGCCATCAACGTGAACGACGCGGTGACCAAGTCGAAGTTTGACAACGTCTACGGCTGCCGCCACAGCCTGGTCGACGGCATCATGCGCGCCACCGACGTGATGCTCTCGGGCAAGGTCGCGGTCATCTGCGGTTACGGCGACGTGGGCAAGGGCTCCGTCCAGAGCCTCGCGGGCCAGAAGTGCCGCGTCATGGTCACCGAGGTTGACCCGATCTGCGCCCTGCAGGCCGCAATGGACGGCTACCAGGTCGTGCGCCTTGAGGACGTCATCGACAGCGCTGACATCTTCATCACCGCGACGGGCAACAAGGACATCATCACCAACGCCCACATGGCGAAGATGAAGCACAACGCCATCGTCGGCAACATCGGCCACTTCGACAACGAGATCGACATGGCCGGCCTGGCCGCCCGCAGCGACGTCGAGCGCATCAACATCAAGCCGCAGGTCGACGAGTGGCGCTTCGATGACGGCCACTCCATCATCGTGCTGGCCGAAGGCCGCCTGCTGAACTTGGGCTGCGCGACGGGCCACCCGTCCTTCGTGATGTCCAACAGCTTCTGCAACCAGGTGCTCGCTCAGATCGAGCTGCACCAGAGCGCGGCCGATTACGAAATCGGCGTGCACACGCTGCCCAAGAAGCTCGACGAAGAGGTCGCCCGCCTGCACCTCGACAAGCTCGGCGCCAAGCTCACCGAGCTGAGCACCGAGCAGGCCGCCTACATCGGCGTCGACAAGGCCGGCCCGTACAAGCCGGATCACTACCGCTACTAGGTCTTGGTCTTGTAGATGAGGCCGTCGTCCTGACAGGCCTCACGAATCCTCTCCCCGCCGCCCGCCCCCCGCCGCACACCGACCCCGCATTGATTGCTTCTTCGGGCTGCTGTGGCGCTGCGAAGTGCACACCAGCGCCCCCTGCGAAGTGCACACCAGTGCACGCTGCGATCCCGCCCACTGACGACTCTTCAATCTTGCGAAGTCCCTACGTTGCAGCATCCTCGGCCCGACCCGGCTTCGCCGGGCGCCTACGCTGCTGCGCTTCTCGCTCATCGGATTCGCTGCGATGCTCTCGACTCCGGCGTTGCTTTGCGGCCGAAGGCAGCCGCCAATGGCGGCGGAGCAAAGCAATTCGGACACTGCGGGTGCTGCGGCTCGCATGCGCTCGCGCTCGCCGGCGCTCGCCCGCTTTCGATTGCAGGTTGCGCCCGATCGCGGTTCGCGTTCGCTCTCAGCTACCCATGGTCGGAGTCTCCGAGCGACTCGGAATCTCCCAGCGTTTCAGGCTCCGCCTGCGGTAAGGGCGGGCTGGTCCAAAGGCTCCGCGTTGTCAGTCCAGGCGCTCACCCACACGCCGCACTCTTCCACGACCTTCAAGAACGCCGCGAAGTCTGAATGACGGCCCAGGGTGGCCGAGTCGGCGATGACGATCATGCAGCGCCTCGCGCGGGTAAACGCCACGTTGAGTCGGCGCCGGTCGGCGACGAAGCCCACCTGCCCATACGCGTTGCTGCGCACCAAATCGACGACGATCACCTCCTTCTCGCGGCCTTGAAACCCGTCGACGGTGCCGACCTCGAGGCCGGAGTCGCGCAGGTCGATCAGCAAGGTGCGCAGCCGCCTGGACTGGGCGCTGTAGGGGGTGATCACCGCGATCTCGGTCGGCTCGAGGTTGCGGCTGAGCAGGCGGCGCACTTCGGCGGCGGTGCGCTCGGCCTGCTCGGCGTTGAAGGTGCTGCCGCCCTCTTCGACCGACTCGTCCCAGCCCTTGCCAGCGGTGTCGATCAGCACCAGCGGGGCGCAGCGCACCGGATCGTCGATCACGCCCAGATCGGCCAGCGTATGACCCGCCACGCTCGGCGCCGCCACCAGCCGACCGTGGTACCGCGTCTCAGACGGGAAGCGCATCAGGCTGGCGTGCATGCGGTACTGCATCGTCAGCATGCGACAGACCGCTGGATGTTTGAGCGCCGCCCGCTCGAAGAACGTCGATGACAGGCCATCGCGCGCCGCGTCTCGGTCGAGCACGGTGGGCGGCAACTGCTCCGGATCGCCCGCGAGCACGACCTTGGGGGCCCGCGCGAACGCGGCCAACGCCAGCGGATCGGGACATTGGGTGGCC
>JBNMOZ010000667.1:0-3454 GCA_051276005.1 Bradymonadia bacterium
GGGGTGGCTCGCGGCTTTGGCGGGGCAGTTGACCCAGGTGGACCTGTCGAGCCCACAACCCAAGCTGCGGCCGGGGGTGCGCGCTTGGCAGCAGTTGGCGAAGGCCGACTGGTCGGGGCTGACCCGGCTGCGCGCCAGCAACACGCGGGCGGGGTCGATGTTGCACGCGCTGATCAGCCGTCTGCCCGCTCAGTTGCGGCAACTCGACCTGGCGTTGTGCAGCCTGGAAGACGACGCGGTCGAGCGCCTGATCGCGACCGAGATCGACGGCGTGACGCATCTGAATTTGAGCAGCAACAAGCTCACCGATCGCAGCGCGGTGGCGCTCGCGGCCTGGCCCAGTCTGCGCCATGTCACCCATTTGAGCCTCGCGAACAATCGGCAAATCAAGGTCGACGGGCTGCGCGCGCTGCTCAACGCTGAAGGCTTTGAGCCGGTCGAGATCGATCTGCACGGGCTGGTGGGGGAGGGGCCGCTGCTGGCCCCGCTTGAGGCAAGGTTTGGAGCCGCGCTGCGCACACGCAGATCGCAGCCGGGCCGCAGCTGAGCCTTGGCTTGCGGACTAGTTCCTGATCCTGAAGAAACTCAAAAGATGCGGGACACCGAGTAACGAGGGGGACGTCTCGGTGCCCCGCGAGGGGGATCGGGGATGGGTCCGCGGTTAGATGCGGTCCAGAATCTGGCGAACTTCGCCGGCCTGCGGTGCGTCAGGATGCGCCGCAAGGAAAGCGCGGTAGGTCGTCTTGGCGGCGGCGTCGTCATCGCGGGTCTGCTGCACGCTGCCCAGCAGCAACAATGACTCAGCGTGATCGGGTCGAATCGCGAGGGCTGCTTCGAGGTCGCGTCGCGCGTTGGCGTCGCGGCCCAACTCGTACAGCGCCCACCCGCGCAGCGCGTGGGTGTCGAAACCATCGACGCCATCGTCAAGCGTCGTCAACGCTCGCTCGAACTCCCCATCGGCGATCTGCGCGCGCGCAGCGGTATGCAAAGGGGTGGCGGACGCCGCATCCGGAGGGGACGGCGCGGCGCCCGCCAGGGGGGACGCGTTTTTCTCAAGAAGTTGGGCGAGGCGCGAAGGGCGCTTTGCCGGCGTGGCTGACCCGGGCGTGGCTAAGCCGGGCGTGGCTAAGCCGGGCGTGGCTGACCCGGGCGTGGCTGACTTTGCAGCGGCCGGCTTCTGGGCCGCGCTCGCCGCTGCGCGGATCGTCGGGCTGTCGGCTTTGTCGGCCTTGGCAGCGACGTTCGCCTTGCCCGACGCCGCCTCGTCGGGCAGCACATCGGGCATCAGCGCGTAGATGCCCAGGAGCAGCACCACGAGCCCGGCGCCAATAAAGGCGAAGACCCGGCGCTCGGCGCGGGCAGGCTGCAGGTCGGGATCGAAGTCAGCGTATGCATCGGCGCGGGACTGAGGATCCTGGGCCGAGAAGAAGTCCATCTCGTTGTCATCGAAAGATTGCTGCTCAAGCGCCACGCTCGCCTCCTAGTAACACTTGACCGCCTACAAACACTTGACTCGCCCTCACAAATTTCTGACACGCATCGACCGCAGAGGCGTGAATTTTTTGCGGCCTGTCACTCGTCGTGCCCCAAATTGCGGTCAGCACATGGACGGACCAACCGTTCAGCAAGAGGTGTGCCGTGCATTCTATAACGCCCCACAGCGGGCGTCGGGCTGACGCCGGCATCGTGCGAAATTGATCAGCGCGGGTGGGGCGCAGAGCCATCCAGCCGCATTGGTCCCCGGCCGGGTTGATCTGTGCCGAGGGCACGCCCACACTGCGGCCATGAGCAGTCCAATCGATATGCTGGGTGATTCTGACCTCAGCTTTCACAAGAAGGGCCCGCCGGCGCTGGCCATCGGCGTGGCGGTCGTGTTGTTGGGCCTCGCGGTGGCCTTCGCGTTCTGGCCGAGTGACGTCGTCAGCGTCGAGGACTGCGGCAGCCTGACGGGGCCAAAGGCGGAGCGGGTCAAGCTGCGCCACGGCATGTTCTGCAACCTCGAGGCGCACGTCGACACCGACCAGGTGGTGGCCATCGGGCAGGAAGATCCACGCCAGGCCGATCCGAAGAAGCGCTTCGCCGACGTGCGCTACTTCGTAAAGCTCGACTCCGACTACACCGTGCTCGCCGCTCTGCCGGCGGCTGATGTCGCGGTGCGCAAATATCAGGCGCGGCGTACAAGCCTGTTGGGCTATCGCGTTGATGGCATCGGTCGGGTCTTCGATCCGCGCAAGGAGAAGGGCTATGACGCCATGAACAAGGCCCTGCGCCATCAGTTCAACGTCGGCGATCGCAAGATGCTGGTGTTCGACACGCAAGCGACGCTGCCAAAATGAGCGCACCCGAACAGCCCAGCGACTCGAAGCCCGTCGTCATCTATACCGACGGTGGCTGCTCGCCCAACCCCGGCGTGGGCGGATGGGGCGTACTGCTCAAGTTTGGAACGGCGGAGCGCGAGCTCTGTGGCGGTCACCCGGCGACGACCAACAACCGCATGGAGCTGCAGGCGGCCATCGAGGCGCTCACGGCGCTCAAATGGACCTGCACCGTGCACCTGTACACCGACAGCGCCTACGTAAAGAACGGGATCACCCGGTGGCTCGCGGGCTGGCGACGCAACGGGTGGCTGACGGCGAGCAAGAAGCCGGTCAAGAACGCCGACCTGTGGCGGATCTTGGACGCATTGGCCCAGACGCATACGATCGATTGGCGGTGGGTCAAGGGGCACTCGGGCGACGCGGGCAACGAGCGCGCAGACGAGCTGGCGACCAAGGGCCTCAACGCGCAACGTCGCGGCTAGCCCGGCTCTGCAGTCTCCTGGCCCTGCGGTCTCCTGGCCCTGTTCTGCCGGCGCTCAGCCTGCTTTGCGGGCGATCAGAATCCGATTCATCGGGGTGATGCTGCGCGGGATCGCGCTCCATTGAACGCGATAGCCGGCCTGCTCCAGGCGATAGGTCCGGTCAACGTCGGCCGACAGGATCTTGCCGAGCGCGGCATGCACGGCCGGCGGACCTGAGGGCACCGCGCGCCCATAACAACACGGCATGACAGCGACCGGCCCCCCCGACTTGATGCCGTGGGCGAGGCAGCCATCGGTCGCGGCGCCGCACGCATGCACGCCTAAGACACCCGCGCCGGCGGGCAACGAGAGCGTGCTGAGGGGGGCCTCGACGCGCCGCAGCTTGCGTTCGACCCAGTCGCCCAGGCTGCAAATTGCCTCGACGACGCGGGCCTGGGCCGGAGGGTGAACGCGGTCGACCAGCCAGACCTCGTCGACCTGGCGCTCAAGCAGCGCGAAGAGCAACCCTGTCAGCCCATGTCCACAGCATAAATCCGCCACGACTGGACCGCGGACTGCGCGACGAACGCGGTGGAAGAATTCGAGCGACTCCACGAACTCCTTCATGCTGATCGCTTTGGCGTCAGCCAGGGCATGGGCGAGCCGATCGAGCAT
>JBNMOZ010000668.1:0-3452 GCA_051276005.1 Bradymonadia bacterium
TCGCTCAACGACGCGGACTCTTCGAGCAGGCCGACGGCGGCACGTTGTTCCTCGACGAGGTGGGGGAGCTGTCGCCGGCCGTCCAGGTGCGGCTGCTGCGGGTGCTGCAGGAGGGCGTGATTCGGCGGATGGGCGGCGAGGCGACGATTCGCGTCGACGTGCGGGTGCTCGCGGCGACCCATCGCGATCTGAGGGCCATGGTCGACGCGGGCGCGTTTCGTGAGGACCTGTACTACCGCCTGCGCGGCGCGACGTTGCAGGTGCCGGCGTTGCGGGATCGGCTCGGCGATCTCGAAGCGCTCGCGGCCCAGTTTTTACGGACGTTCGAGCGGCCGGATCTGCGGCTGACGCGGGCCGCATGGCAGGCGCTGCATCTTTGGCGTTGGCCGGGCAACGTGCGTGAATTACAGGCAGAAGTGCGGCGTTGGACGGTGTTCTGTGACGACGTGGTCGACGTGGTCGATTTGGCGTCCGACATCCAATCGGGTGCGCCGGCGCCTATCGCGGCGACCCAGATCACGCAGCCGATCGAGGGCACTCTGGCCGAGCAGGTCGCGGCCGTAGAGGCGCAGGCGATCGTCGCAGCGCTGGCAGCGCAGGGGAGCCTGTCGGCGACGGCGCGGGCTCTGGGGATCGATCGCAACACGTTGAAGCGAAAGCTGAATCGGTACGCGCTGCGCTAGGAGGCTGTCGCTAGCGCAAGATCTTCATCATGACCTGCGCGCGGCCTTCGCGCACCAGCCCAATCACCTCGGCGGCGCCCTTGCTCAGATCGAGGTTGCCGTGGTTGCCGCAGCGATCGTTGATGCGCACCTCGACCGAACGTCCCGTCCGCGGATGGGTGACGCGCACGCGGGTGCCAAAGGGCAGGGTCTTATGGGCGGCGGTCATGGCGTACATGTCGAAGGGCTCGCCACTGGCCGTGGTTTTGCCATGGTGCCGCTCGCCGTACCAGCTCGCCTCGATTGAGCTTTGGCTGCCACTGGGGGGCGCAGGTTGCCGGGTTCGCCGGGCGGAGCGTCGGGTCTTCTTGATGACGATCGATCGTGCGGGCGGCGCGAAGACGTGTGGCCGCGCAGGCTGAGGCTTTAGGTACGGCTGAGGCTGGGCCTGCGGCTGGGGGGTATAGCGCGCTGGCTGTCCGTATGGCGGGCCACAGGCCGTCAGAAGGCCGCCTGCAATCAGGAATAGGAGGAGGTGTCGCATATGCTCAGCGTGCGACATCTGCTGGGCGTCCGCAATCACCCCATCAACGCGCCGAGCATGCGCCAGCCATGAGGGCGCATGCCATGACCGATCAGACGCATACGCAGGCCCATCGGCAGCGCCTTGAACATGGTCATCATCGTCGCGGACGCCTCATTCACCGTCATCGTGCCCGCGAGCCACGCGGCCTGCCGCTGTGCGTCGAGGGTGAAGAAGCCGCCAAAGAACGCCCGCGTGGCGGCCTGATCGAGGCGCAACAAGACCTCCATGCCGAAGCGATACAGCTGCCAGAGCCGCTGCTTGTCTCGCGGCCAGACTGCCTCCCAATACGCCACCCGCGCCGCGTCTACGTCGGGCAACGCGGCGGCGAGCGCGCGGGCGGCGGGCTCGGCGCAGCGCAGGGCGTGGGTGAGCATGTAGCCGGTGGCGGGGTGCGTCATGCCGGCGGCGGCGCCATATGCCAGGACCGGGTGGGCGAAGTCGGGCAGCGCGCCGCCCATGGGGATGTGGCAGCGCTCGACCGCATCTTGTACGCGCACGGCGATGCCCCAGTCGGCCAGGCGCGCGCGCAGACGGGCCTCGAGCACGTCGAGATCGACGGCCGGGCGCCCGACCAGCGAGGTCTCTTCGACGAAGATCCGCTCTGGCCCGTGCGGCATGACGTAGACGAATGACGGGGGCCCGTTGGGGTCCGTCTCGGGGGTCACGGGGGCGGCGCTGAAGTCCATGAGTTGCATCGTGTCGAGGGCGAACGGGTGCGCGTCGACCTGCAGATCGAGCCCCAGAGCGCGTTGAAAGCCGGGGGCATGATGCCCGCGTCGGCCCGAAAATTGAGCGCCTGCGCCCGCTGCGTCGACGACGAGTCGGCCCTCGATGATGCGGCCATCAGCCAACTCGACGCCGTCATCGCGCACGGCCTCGACGACGCCATCCAGCGTCGACGCGACCAGCGCCGCCTGCAGCGCCCGGCCGTCCATGTTGCCGTAGGGGCGATCGAGCACCACCGCGTGCTCGGCATCGAAGCGGACCGCCGCCTTTGGCCAGCGTATGCCGACCGTCTGCGCCAGCTTCAGCGGCGCCAACTCGTCGATCCAGGCGCCATAGTTATTGGGCCAGGGTGCGTCAGGCGCGGGGGCGACGCAGATCGCGTCGAGGCGGTGCGCGGCGCAGGCGGCGGCGAGGGCGCGTCCCGCAGGGCCCGCGCCGATGATGATGATGTCGTGCACGGACGCAGCCTATCTCATCTGTATCGTGCGCTCGCAACCGACGGCCCTGGATCGCGCGGCGGCGGTGCGCGACAGTGCCGCATGGCCGCGCCTTCCCTTGACGATGCCAACGCCGCTCAGGCCCGCCGTCTGGCAGACGCGGGCGATCTGGACGCGCTCGCCGGCCATCTGCGCCGCCATCCACCCCGCCCAATCCATGGCGCCGCGCTGCTACAGCATGCCGGTCCGCGAGTGGGTCATCTCACCATCAGCTGGCTGCGCCGCCATTTGAGGCGATGTGCCGACGCCGATGTGCTGACCGCGTGGGCCAAGGCGCTCCCACAAGACGTCGCTCGGTTCGGACCGCGCGCGCAGCGGGGTCTGGCCCGGCTCTACTCTCAATTGCGGGCGCAGGTTCAAGCCAACGGCGCCGCGCTGCCTGATTGGCGCGGGTGTCAGCCCGCCGAACCGGTCGCGGTGGCCTGGCTCTCGACGGCGATCGAATACGATCCGGCCAGCGTGACGCAGGAGGGGGCCTCGGAGCGCTTGCTGCACGCGCTCTCGACCTTGACCGGCGCCGAGTTGACCGACGCGGGCGCTGTGCTCGATGCGCTGCTGGCGTTGGCCGAGGCGACGCCCGCGCTGGTTGTGCCGGCGATGCGCCTGCTCTTCGAGGCTCGGGCCGCCTGCACGCTGCCCGTCGAGGCCGCCCGCGCGGCGCTGCTGGGCTGGATCGCGGCGGGGCACGCCACGGCTTTGCGGGCCAGCCGGTCGTGGCCCGAGATGGTGATCCCCGTCGCGGTGCTCGCTGACGCGCTCGCTGATTCACAGCGCGCAGTCGACGCCGTGTCTGCGCTCGCGGGGCAGGGCAATGCGCTGGTGTTGCTCGAGATCGCCGAGGGGGTACGCCCCGGTCCGATGGCACAAGCCCTGGGCGCCCTGGGTGCGTTCGCGCCGACGGCGGCGTCGCTTATCGATCTTGCGCGCCGAGATCCGCTGCAGCTCGCGGGCCCATTGCGGCTGGCCCTGGTCGAGGCGCAT
>JBNMOZ010000669.1:0-3433 GCA_051276005.1 Bradymonadia bacterium
AGTCCTCGAACGCGGTGCTCGAGGTGATGACCGCGCGGCCTTTGGCCTGGGGCTCGACGGCGACCGCGATCCGACGCCCGCGCCGCGCGCCTTTGGAGCGGGCCAGGGTGCCCGAGCGACAGGCGTCGATGATGTGCAGCGCCAGCCCGCCCGGCACCGCGTCCAGCTCGGCGCGCAGCTGTTCGAGGCGCAGTTGACCGCTGCCTAGGAGCAGCGCGCGCTCATCGGCGTGGCCCGAATAGTAGAAGACGACGACCGCGTCGGGGTGCGCGGCCGCCCGCCGAGCCAGATCCTGGAGGCCCGCGACGATCTGGGCGCCGGTGGGGCTCTGCAGCACCTGGGTGTCGGATTCGGCCATCTGCCCGACATCGACGAAGACCCGGCGCAGCCGCAACGCGTCCGCCTCGGCGTGCCGCAATGACTCGCGGCCCGCGGGGGCGCCGTTTGACCCCACGAACAGACCGAAGCGGCGCGTCTCGGCGACGGCCGGCGCCGCGAGCAGCACCCCGAGGGCGAGCCAGCTCATGCGCGCGATCCACGTCATGGGCGCGATGCACCTCATAGGCGCTTCTCTACGGGCACGCGGGTGACCGCGCAGCTGCCGGGCGCTTCGACCCGTCGAATCGCCTCGTCATGGTCCATTGGCGTGTCGCACAGCACGATCAGCAGGGCCTCGTCGCGGGGCTCGGCGTCGAGCTCGAGGACGTGGTCGAGCCAGCGTGGGCCGGCCCCCGCGTCCATCGACAAGGCGGGTTCGCTGGCCAAGGGATGCAGGCCGCTGAGGTGCCCGTCGGGCCCCGCCCAGAGCACCCGAACGTAGCGGCGGCCCGCGGGATCGAAGCGCAGCCGCAGGTGGCTGTTGGGCGGCACCGCGCCGGCGATGGCCCTGGGATCGGAGGGGCTGGGATCGTCGGAGGCCTCGACCACGAAGAGCTGGGGCTCGCTCGCGCCCTTGACCCGCTCAGTGGGCAGATCGACCGGCGCCCGGACCAGCAGGAACAGCGCCGCCGCGCTCGCGGCCAGGGTCAATCCGCCGATGAACCAGCGCCTGCGCGGGCGCCGCCGACTCAGGCTCGCGCGGGCCAACGCCTGCGGGTCATAGCGATCCGCGAAGGCGTCCCGCTCGGCCTGAAGGGCGAAGTTGCGGGCCGCGCACTGCGCGCATGTCTCAAGGTGAAGCGTGACCGAAGCATCGGTGATGCCCGCGCCCAGCGCGTCGAGTTGCAGGTCGCTGAGGTGCGTCATGCGAACAGCGCCTGGGCCCGCGCTCGAACGCGCTTGAGGTGGCGCGACACGGTCTTGCGCGAGGTGCCGGTCATCTCGGCGATCTCGTCCATCGTCATGCGATCGAGGAAGTAATACACCGCGAACTCCCGGCCGGGGGAGCGCAGCCGCTCCAGGAGCGCCAGCACAGCCCGCCGATTCACCACTTGGTCTTCACTGCCCGTCGCCAGCCGGCTCATGGCGTCCGGATCGGCGACGACGGGGTGGGTCTTCTGCTTGCGCAGCCGCGTGAGGCTCAGCTGGGTCGTCACGCGATACAGCCAATGCAGCACCGGCACATCGCCGCGCAGGCGATGATGCTGGGCGACCAGTCGGGCGAAGACCTCTTGCATCACATCCTCGGCTTCGTCGCGATCGCGCAGCAATACGAGGGCCCGCCGAAGCACCGCGGAACCATGCTGCCGATACAAAGCTGCCAAGGCGTCTTGCTCGATGAGGCGCCCCCTTCAGGCCGCGGACAGGCAATCATAGCAGCCGGCGTCGAGTCCCGAGCAGCCGGCGTCGAATCGCGATCAGCAACAACATCGCCAGCGCGAACACCGGACCCTCAGGGTCGTGGCCGTCGACGCCAACCGCGCAGCCCTTGCTCTGCGCCTCGACCTCGGGTGCCAGCGCGCCCATCGCCAGGGCGGGCGCGGGCGCGGCGACCACAGCGGCGGGCAGCGCGTCGGCGTCGGGCAGGGCGGCGGCGTCCTCGAAGAGCTCGGGATCCGAGACGCGCACCGTGCGGCAACGCCACTGGAACATCACGTTGCGCCCGACCGAGAGGAAGTCCACCGCGCCCGCGTCGAGCAGGTCGCGCCAGGCCGGGCTGCCGGTGCGCACGTCGAGCACGTCGGCCGGCTCTCCGGGCACGGTCGTGTCGCGCCAGTACATGCGGTCGTGCACGAAGGTGCGATCGGCGACCTGCACCATCTCGAGGTTGCCGCCGCTGTAGTTGCCGGCGTTGCCGTTCTCGGACATCGCGTTGATGTCAGACGACGTGCCCACCGCTTCTGACCCCACCTCATCGCCCGTCGGGTTGCTGTACCCGGCCGAGACGCGGCCATCGTCGGCGACCTGGAAGCTGGTGAAGCGCGTCACGAACCCGTACCGCCAGGCCAGGGCCTGGATCTCTTCGACCTGGGCCGCGTCGCCGCCATTTTGACGGGCTTCGTAGAGCAGCTCGGCCATGCGACGGCTGCCCCACAGGCGGGGCAAGAAGCTGTGCGCCTCGCCGCGTCGCAAGATGGGGCCGTTGACCGCGAAGCGCTGGTCGCCATCGATGGAGCGGCCGCGCAATTCGAGGCGACCATCGGGGCTGTCGCCATACTGCGCCGAGATGAGCAGCCGGCTGCCGAGGTACAGGTCGGGCAGCGTGCGCGGCATCATCTCGTCGAGGTCGAAGCCACCGGCGTGCAGGCTCACATCGGTGAGCACTGGGGCCTGGATCGCCGAGAAGAAGTCCACCAGCGCGGTGTCGATGTCTTGCCCCGGCTGGATGTACTGGGTGGTGGCGTCGCTCTGCCGCCCGAGCTCGTCGAGCAGGCGGGTGTTGACGTCGTGCCCGACACCGAAGGGGAACACCCGGGCGCCGGCCTCGTTGGCCCGAGCGACGGCGGAGAGGATGGCGTCGATGTCGGTCTCACCCGCGGTGGGCAGACCGTCGGTCAGGAAGACGACGAGCCGCGGGCGGTCGTGGTCCCCGGCGCTCAGCTCGGCGAGGCCGGTGCGCAGCGAGCGCTCAATGTCGGTGCCGCCATCGGCGTTGAGGGCGCTCACGACCGCCCGTGCGCGGGCCAGCGCTTGTGGGTCAGAGGCCGCCTTCAACTGTCCAAAGACCGGCGCGACGCCGCCGTTGAAGGTGATCACATCGAAGCGATCGTCGGGGCCGAGCGCGTCGAGGATCGCGTCCAGCGCGCGCCGCACCTGGTCGATCTTCTCGCCCTCCATCGACCCTGAACGATCGATGACGAAGACGAGATCCTTGGGCACCGCCTCGGCCGCCTCGATGGTGGTCGGGCCGGCGGCCACCAGCAGGTAACCGGGGTTGAGCGTGTCGCCGCAGGTGGCCGGTCGAAAGGTGAGCGCGTCGGCAGCGACGGCCGCCTCACTGGTCGCGAGGTACAGGTGCAGATCGTTGCGGGCCGCGTCGGCGTCGCCGTTGAGC
>JBNMOZ010000670.1:0-3406 GCA_051276005.1 Bradymonadia bacterium
CCTGCCCAGTGGCCGCGATGGTTGCGCAAAAATGTCGCGGCGTGGCGGCACTTGACCGATCCCGAGCGCGGCGCGCTGCTCAACATCATCCGCGTGCTGGTCGCCGAGAAGGATTGGGAAGGCTGCGGCGGTCTGACCATGACCGACCAGATCAAGGTCACGATCGCGGCCCAAGCCGGCCTGTTGCTGCTCGGCATCACCCACGACTACTACCCCAATGTGCATACGATCTTGGTGTACCCCAACGCCTACCGGCTGCCGCAGAGCGATGGGCGCCCGGGCGAGCCGATGCACCGGCCGGTGCTGGGTCACGCATCGATGCGTGGCCCGGTCGTACTGTCCTGGCGATCGGCCAAGGCCGGGGGCCTGGCGGCCAAGGACGGGCGCAACCTGGTCTTCCATGAGTTCGCCCATAAGCTCGACATGCTCGATGGCGTCGTCGACGGCACGCCGCCCTTGCTGCGCCGCCAGCAGCGGGCCTGGTTCGCGGTGATGACGCGCGAGTTCGAGGCCCTGCGTAAGCAGCGTCGCAAGACGGTCATCGACCTGTACGGCGCGACGAACGTCGCCGAGTTCTTCGCAGTGATCGTCGAGTCGTTCTTCGAGCAGCCCGATCGCCTGGCGCGCGCCCACGCCGAGCTGTATGCCGTCTTGCTCGACGTCTTTGGCCAGGACACCCGCGCGATCTTGGCCCGGCGTGCGCGCACGGATTGATGCGCGCCGCGGCCTTGGCGGTTCTCTTCGGCTGTGGCCCCGCACCGGCTGATCACGGCGGCGCAGGCGGCGCGGACGGCGCCCAGATTTGCATGTGGTGCGCCGACGAGCCACCCCGCGTGCGGCCTTGCGTGACAACCATGATCGCGTCGGGCGGCCAGCGTGTCTGCGTCGACGGTGGCGAAGGCCGGCTCTGCGAGCCACCGGGGGCCTGCAGCGCGCCCGCCTCGGCCGATCTGCGATAGGACCAGCCGCCCTGTATTTGCCTGTCAGGCCGTGCCCGACCACGCTGCATCAGGCTGGGTCAGGCGCGTTCGGACATCGATCGCGTCGCGCCCGAGCCGCTCAATTGGGCGGACCAAACGAACGCCGGCTGGGATCGGCCGTCGGGCCCGGTTGACTGGCGGGTGGCTGGCCAGCCGGCGGTTGACCGCGCATGGGTGGCGGCGCGCCATTTCGCTGCACAGGCGGCAGCACCTCAGGCGTGCCGCCGAACGCCCAACCCAGGCCCACCGCCATGCGCACGACGCGTCCCTCTGGCGCCAGCGCCCCGCTGATGTACAGGCCAAATCGCGGGCTCAACGGCGCGCGAACCCCGACTGTCCCCGCGTGTATCTCTTCGAGAACATACGCATATCCGGCGAACCCTTCGAAGCCGCGCCATCCACCCGCCAGGCCGATGCGGGTCGCGCCAATGCCGGGCCACGTTGGGTTCTCAAGCGCATATGCGCCGAAGAGATGCAGCTTCGACGGCCCAAGACGGACCGCGCCGCGGGGGGTCCAATTGGGTGTTTGGCTTTGCCAGCGCACGCCGGCCGCGACGGCGAACCAGGGCGCGCGCCATGCGACCTGCCCGCCCAACGCGGTGGTCGCGGCGCCGGCATCGAGCCGACTCACATCCAGCGCGCCGCCGAGCCCCGACGCCTGCCATCGCGCCCCCAATTGAAACCCGTTGACGCCCACGTCGCTGACTGTCCCGCGCTCCAACCGACCCGCGATCGCCAGCGGTGGCGGCGCGCCCAGCAGCGCCCACGCGAGCAGGGCTGCGGTCACCCGCCGATCCGACAGCTGGTCGCTTCGAAGCCGGCCCTGCGCAGCGCGTCGCGGACCGAATCGCCACCCGCGGCCGTGATCGCGATCACCGCGCCACCGTTGCCGGCGCCGGTCAGCTTGGCCCCCAACGCGCCCGCTCCTCGCGCGATCTGCACCATTTGCTCGAGGGCCGGCGTGCTGACGCCGCAGGCGTTCAAGCATCCGTGATTCAGGTCGAACAGGCGCCCGATCTGGGCGGCGTCACCGTCGGCGAGCGCGATCCGTCCGGCATCGGCGAGTTGGCCCATATAGGCGAACAGCGCGTCGTATTCGACTGGCGAGGCGTCACGGCGAGCGCGCAGGCTCTCGACAGCCTGTCGGGTCGATCCCGCGCGGGGCGTCCAGGCGAGCACCGCGTCGAGCGGCCGCGCCATGGCCAAGGGCGTGAACCGCGGCTCTGCGTGGCGCCGGTAGAGCAGGCAGCCGCCAAGGGTACACACCGTGTGATCGAGCCCGCTGGGCGTGCCGTGAAAGACCGTCTCTGCGGCATGCCCAGCCGCCAACGTCTCGTCTACGCTCAGGCTGCGCCCCGCATGATCAGCGACTGCGCGCGCGACGGCGACGGCGAAGGCCGCGCTGCTGCCCAGCCCTACCCCGAGCGGCAGCTCGCCGTCGACGGTCACCTGAATGGCGCGCGACGGCGGCTGGATGCAGTCCAAGACCGCCGCGAAGGCCCGCCCGACCGCGTCGAGGTGGCCCGCGTCGAGACGAATATCAAGTCCAGATTTGCCCCAGGCGGGGATGCGCAAGCGGGGCTCACAGTGGGGTTCGCAGGTCGCACCCAGGCCCACGGAGAGGGCCGCCGCGATGGCGGGCTGGCCGTACACGACCGCGTGCTCGCCGAAGAGGATGACCTTGCCCGGTGCCGCCCCTGCGCCCAGGCGGTCTGCCGCCTGGTCGTCTGTCCGCGAGGCGCTCACTTGAGCGAGCGCAGCAACGCCTCCGCCGCGTCGAGCTTGATGTCGCCGCCTTTGACGAGGGCCGCCGCGATGGCATCGACTTGCTTGCCCTCGGCGCCCACCGCCAACGCCACCTGACGCGCATGCAAGCTCATGTGGCCGCGTTGAATGCCCTCGGTCGCCAACGCCTTCATCGCGCCCAGGTTCTGCGCCAGGCCAACCGCCGCCATGACCTCAGCCAGCTCGCGCGCCGTCTCGACCTGCAAGATCTTGCGCAGCACGGCCAGCGTCGGATGCACCCGGGTGGAGCCGCCGACGGTGCCCACCGCGAGCGGCAACTCGATGCTGCCGTGCAGGTGCCCGTCTTCGCGGCGCCACTTCGTCAACGACGTGTACCGACCGTCGCGCGCGGCGTACGCATGCGCACCCGCCTCGATGCCCCGCCAGTCGTTGCCGGTGGCGATCGCGACGGCGTCGATGCCGTTCATGATGCCCTTGTTGTGGGTCGCCGCCCGATAGGGGTCGATGGCCGCGAAGCGCCAAGCCTGCACGACGCCCTCGGCCACCTGGGCGCCGGTGAAGGTCTTGGTGGCCAGCGCGCTCTCGGGCAAGCACACCGACGCGCGCGCGCGGCGCCGATCTGCCAGGTTGCTGAGGATGCGCAGGTAGACCTTACCGCCAGTCAGATCCTCGACCAGAGG
>JBNMOZ010000671.1:0-3402 GCA_051276005.1 Bradymonadia bacterium
ACGCGCCCCCTTGAGCGAGCGGCAGGCCTTGGGTGGTGCATCCTGCGGTGAGCGCGAGGAGCGTGAGCAGACGCAGCATGAGGACTCCTTGATCGGGTGCAGTGCCCTGTACGGACGACGGACCAAACTGATCTGACCCAACCATGATCCGCCTTTCGAAAGGCCCCGGGCTCCAAAGAGCATTCAAACGCGCGGTGCCCGGCTCAGTGCCCGGCTCAGTGCCTGCGTCAGCACCCTTGCTCTTTTGGGGGCTTACCTCTATCCTGCGCGCCCTGAACACCCTGGGACCCGTGTCCTGGCGCCACTTTGGAAGGACTGACCGTGCTGCAAACCGGCGAAGTCAAGAAGACCGTAATTCCCACCATCATCAAGCCGAACCCGCAGGCGGACGATCAGAGCGAAAAGCTGTTCATCGTCTCGACCCGCATGGAGACCCGCGAGATCATCGGGCGTGACGAAGCCGTCACCGCCGCGAAGACCTGGACCGTCGAGGAGCCCGTGACGGTCTCCGTCGAGCGTGATGACGGCCGCGTCAAGATGCAGTTCAAGGGCGGCAACCTCGTCGACTATGTCTTCGAGACTCGCAAGGGCCGCAAGGCCTGATGTCTGAACCGGGCCCCAGCGCCCGGGCGTCGATGTTTCACGACCGCCTGTTGAAGGTGGCGCGGCATCGTCGCAAATGGGCTCGCCGTGCCGGCGTCGCCTGCTATCGCCTCTACGATCGCGACATCCCTCAGATCGCCCTCGTCGTCGACTGGTACGACGGGCGATTGCACGTGGCAGACGCTGCGCGTGGGGCGGGTACACCCGATCTAGACGGCCTGCTCGCCGCCGCTGCGTCCGCTCTGGGCATCGGCCTCGACGCGACCTATGCAAAACGGCGTGAGCGACAACCCGGCAGCGCGCAATACACGGCGTTTGCTCGAGACGGCGCTCGCTTCTCGGTACCCGAAGGCGGTCATCGCTTCTGGGTCAACCTGAGCGACTATCTCGACACGGGCCTCTTTCTCGACCATCGCCGCACCCGGGCGCGCGTCGAGGCCGAGGCCGCGGGCACGCACATGCTCAACCTGTTCGCCTACACCGGCAGCTTCAGCGTCTACGCGGCGGCGGGCGGGGCGCGCAGCACGACGACGGTCGACCTGTCGACGACGTATCTGGACTGGACCGGCGAGAACATGGCGCTCAATGGCTTCGTGGGCCCCGCCCATGAACGCATCCGCGCCGACGTGCTCGACTGGGTTATCCAAGCGCGCTCGGAGCGCCGTCAGTACGACTTGATCGTGCTCGATCCGCCCACATTTTCGAACAGCAAGCGCATGCGCACGACCTTCGACGTGCAGCGCGATCATGTCCGGCTGCTTGACGCCACCCGCGCACTGCTTGCCCCTGGAGGCGCTCTGTACTTCTCGACCAACTCGCGTCGCTTCTCTCTGGACGCCAGTGTCGCTGGCGTCGAGGAGGTCACCGACGTGCCGCCCGACTTTGAACGCCGCCGCCCCCATCGCTGCTGGCGGTTGACCGCATGAGCCGCACTCGACCGATATTCGCCGCGTGCGCCCAGGGCCTCGAAGAGGTGCTCGCCGCCGAGCTTGCGCAGCTTGGCGCGACCGACTGCCGCCCCGAGCGCGCGGGCGTCGAAGCGCAGGCCGATCGCAACACGCTGTGGCGCGTGACCCTCGGCAGCCGCATCGCCTCGCGCATCTTGGTGCCGATCGCCGAGTTCGCCGCGTTTGACCGCGAGTCGCTGTACGAAGGCGCGGCGCGCATCCCGTGGACGCGCATCTTCGAGGTCGACCAGACCTTCGCCATTCGGGCGACCGGTCGCACTCGGGGGCTGCGCCACACCGGCTTCATCGGGCAGGTCGTCAAAGACGCCATCTGCGATCGGTTCCGCGAGAAGTTCGACCGGCGCCCGAGCGTCAACCGCGACTACCCCAAGATTGTGATCGACGTGCACGTCGACGATCGCGGCGCGCGGATCAGCCTCGACGCCGGCGGTGAGCCGCTGCATCGGCGCGGGTATCGGCATGGCACGGGCCTGGCCCCGCTCAAAGAGACCCTCGCTGCGGGCTGCCTGGCGCTGAGCGGGTGGACGCCCGATCAGCCGCTCTTCGATCCGATGTGCGGCTCGGGCACGTTCGTGATCGAGGCCGCGCTCATCGCCGCGCGGGTCGCCCCGGGTCTGCTGCGGCGCAGTGGCTTCGCGTTCGAGAACTGGCTCGATCACGATCGGGCAGCCTTCTTACGCGTCACCCAAGAGCTTCGCGACCTGCAACGCCTGCACCCCGTGCCGATCCACGGCTTCGACACCAACAACCAGGTGCTCGACGCCGCGCATGAGAACGCGAGGCGCGCCGGCGTCTTGCATGCGATTGAGTTTCGCAAGGCGCGCTTCGAACGGGTCGCCCCGCCGTCCGCGCCGGGCGTGCTGATCACCAACCCGCCGTACGGCCATCGTTTGGACGCAGATCCGGGCATGTATCGCGACCTGGGCGACGCGCTCAAGCAGCGATTCGGTGGATGGACGGCGTGGATCCTCGCGGCGACTCAGCCCGTCAAGGCGTTGGGTCTCAAGCCCAAGCGGCGCATCCCGCTGCGCAACGGGGCGTTGGATTGCCGCCTTGTCTGCATCCCGCTCTTCGCGCGTACTCCCCGGCCTGAGGCGGCCGCGCCGGTCAGCGTCGAGGACGCGCCGGTCGAGCCTGAAGACACGTCACCGGTTGCAGAGATCGCGCCGGTCGAGTCTGAAGACACGTCACCGGTTGCAGAGATCGCGCCGGTCGAGTCTGAAGACACCGCACCCGTTGAAGAGGTCGCGCCGGTCGCCGTTGAGCAGGCCGCGCCGGCTGTTGAAGAGGCCGCTCAGAGCGGTGACGCGGTCGCGCTCGGCGCGCCCGTCACCGACGACTGATCGAGGCGACCGCTCCGAATTTATGCGCCGCCCGAAAGCCGAGGCGCCCCATTCGCCCATGAACGGGCAGACCCCTGAATGGAGGATTCGCCATGCGCCTGATCTTCGCTCTTCTCTTCTTGCCCTGCGTCGCCCTCGCCGCGCCCAAGGGCCTGCCGACGCCCGGCACCTACGAATGCCGCGTCGACACGGGCTACAAGTTCAAGCCGTGCACTATCAAGGCCTTGCCCAACGGCAGCGTCGTGCTCGATGTGACGCCCGGCCTGTTCGGGATCACCGGGCAGATCATCGCCGACGCCAAGGGCAAGACGCTGATGTTCGTGGGCAAGCTCAACGAGGCGCGGCCCTTTGGCTGCTTCAGCTGCCAGGCGAAGTGCGCCGAGAAGCCAGAGACCTGCGGCTGCAAAGAGTGGCGGCCCGCCGCATCCAACGCGTGCCGCGAGCAGCCGATCGTCTTCGCGCTCAAGACCCGCGGCAAGACCCTGAGC
>JBNMOZ010000672.1:0-3398 GCA_051276005.1 Bradymonadia bacterium
GGCGGCGAAGGCGGCGGCGTGGGCGGCGAAGGCGGCGGCGTGGGCGGCGAAGGCGGCGGCGTGGGCGGCGAAGGCGGCGGCGTGGGCGGCGAAGGCGGCGGCGTGGGCGGCGAAGGCGGCATGGGTGGCGAAGTTGGCATGGGCGGCGAAGGCGGCGGCGCCGGCGGCATGGGCGGCGAGGTCGGCATGGGCGGCGAAGGCGGAGGCCTGCCGCCGGGCGACATCCAGGGCGATATCTACTTCGCGGAGCGCCTCGCGGCAGGCGATCAGCCCTTCCTGGCGTCGGCCGAAGGCTCGGCCGTCTTCAGCACCTACCAAGAGCTGCCGATGGACGCGATGCCGTCCGAGCAAGCCGGCGACTGCGGCCTGTTCCTGCTCGACAACCCCGACGATCCCGGCGTAGGCCGTCGCTTCTCGGCAGGCGACCTGCTCCTGTCGGGCGGCGTGGGCGATCAGACGCTCTCGTATGACGGCATCGGTGAGGGCTACTCGGTGAACGCGGGCATGGTCTTCGACCTGTGGTCGCCCGGCGCCGAGGTCACCGTGAGCGCCCCCGGCAGCGACGACGTCGGCGGCTTCGACATGAGCACGCCTGGCCCCGACGAGTTCGCCGAGGTCTCGCCCAACCAGGAGATCCCGTTGAGCCGCGCGGGCACGACCATCAGCTGGGCCCCCGGCAACGGCACCCAGGTTGTCGCCTACCTGCGCAACAGCGGTGGCAATCAGGTGATCCGCTGCACCAGCCCCGACGACGGCAGCGTCGAAGTCCCGGCTGCGGCGTTCGGCTGGCTCCCCGCCGAAGCCGCCCGCCTCACCCTCGATCTGCGCCGCGCGTCACGGGCCCGGGTCGCGACGCCCGAGCCAGTGGGCGACATCTATCTGGTGCTCGAGCGCATCCACACCGATCGCAACCTCGACCTGGATGACTGATTAAGCGCATCATCGCGGGGTCTTCCATCGCAAGGTCCTGCCCAGATGTCACGCGCCCCCCTTCATGCCCTCCTCTTGTTGACCGCCAGCGCCGCCGGCTGCGGCTCGACGCCCCGCCCAGATTCGGCGGTTGATCCCCTCGCCAGCGTCACGATCCCCCAGCGGGGCGACTGGATGGACAAGTACGCCACGTCCAACACGGGCGACATGCGCTTCTTTAACATCAGCGCGCTCATGCAGACCCACGGGCTGACCCGCCTGCAGGCGGTCGAGGTGCAGAACCAATATCGCGATCTCAGCCGAGCGAACCCCGACGAGGCGCCCGAAGCGCGCTTCAACACTGCGCTGGCTCAGGTCAAGGGCGGCATGATCGAGAGCGGCATCGACGAAGCGGCGCTGGCAAGGGCCCGCTTCATCATCGTCTTCGACCTCGACGACACCCTCTGGGATCAGTACTTCGACGGCCGCTGCCATGACGTGACGTTCCCGCGGGCCGACGGCGGCAAGACGGTGCACATCAAGCTCGTGCCGGGCTGGGCCGCGGCCATTGAGCGCATCAACACGCTGGGCGGCAAGGTGGTGCTGTTCTCGGCGAACCGCGACGATCCGACCCGCGAGAACCTGCAGCACTGGATGCTCAAGGGCACCGCGCTGCTCAGCCACCCGCTGATCGCGGGGGTGATGACCAACAGCTACCTGATTTTACAGTCCAAGCACGAGGGCAAGGGCGCGAAGAACCCGCGCAAGGGGCGCCCGATCATCGATCCGGCAAAAGACATGCGCATCGTCGACGAGAGCCTGAGCAAGGTGATCATCGTCGACGACAACCCCACGCGCCTGTTTCAGCTGCGCAACGCGCGGTTGTTCAAGAAGTTCCACGGCGATCACTACTGCTCGAAGGACGATCCCATGATGACCCAGGCCTGGGACGCCGCCTTGCCGACCGTCATCGCCGAGATCGAAGACACGGTCGCCTGGATGGACGCCACGCCCGGCCGCACGTTCGTCGAGGGCTACCTGCCCTACTCACTCATCGGTCAAGTCGCGGTCGATGCGCTCGTGCGCGGCGCCCAGATGGCCCCCGCCGATGCCGTCACTCATGTGCGCGCCCACCCCGAGATCGTCGATCAGAAGTTCTGATGGAGATCCTGCCGCAAGCCGGACTGCTCGAGATGTTCGCCGCGGTCAGCCCGCTCAGCGTCATCGTCAGCCCGATTTTGATGCCGCTCGTGCCCTTGCTCGTCCTGATTCGCCTCTTCAACTGACACCCTGGATTCTTCCATGCTCACCTCCGCCATTCTCGTCTTTGTCTTGCCGATCCTCGGCCCCGTCCTGCCCTTCGCGGCCGTCGCCTATGCGGTGACCTGGCTGCTCTAGCGTTGCGTCGGCACCGGCTCGACCGCCCATCGCATTTTGACGGCTTGGGGGCGAGGCCGCGCGCTTCTGCGGCACAGAGACGGCGCCCGACAGCTTCGTCTTACCCAGAGACGATCAGCCCTGTGACCGCGGCGCGGCCGCTTGCGGCTTCTCGGCCTGGGTCGACGACCACGGCTGCACGATGGACTGCTGTTGGCGCGCCGGCGCACCGTGCGCGTTCGTGCCCCCGGCTGCGGGCGGCGAAGGCACGGCGGCGCGGTGGTCTCGTGGCGAATCTGCGCCGCTGACGCGCTCAGCGTCGAGGATCAAGCTGGGCCTCAGTGATGAGTGGGCTTGGCCGCGGTGATGTCGGGCCAAGGGGCGCCCACCGAGACCGTCGAGGTGGGCACACCGAGGGCCTCGGCGATGCGGTCGAGGCCGCACCGTCCGTCGAAACTCCGTCGCCCCGTCAGGCGATAGCTCAATGTGGGCTGGCTGACACCAAGCCGCATGGCCAAGTCGATGGTCGTCTCACCGCGCAAGGCGAGGAGGGCCTTGATGCGCTTGGTGGTGTTGACGTCGTCGATGCGAAGTTGCTGGACCATTTTAATCCTCCGTGGGGGGCTGGCTACCACCCAGATGAAGAATAACCACAAAAGCCACAAGGCTCGCAAACAAATATATCTTAACTATTATTACGCCCATTCACTACGCCCGCAATCCGGTGTCACCCTTGGGCATCCACCTGATTGGAGGGCTCAGCAGCGATGAACGCCGGACGCGCAACGCAGGTCTCTTCGATCCGCTTGAGGGTCGCCCATGCCGTCGAATCGCACCCAAAGCGTCGCGCGTTATACAGCTGGGGGATGAGACACAGATCGGCCAAGCTGACCGAGTCGCCCACGCAGAACTGACCCGCCGTCGCTTCTACGGCCTGCGCCATGCGATCGAGCCCCCGCTGAATCCAGTAGCGACCCCAGGCGATCTTGTCGGCGCCCAGAGCATCGACATGCTGCAGGACGCTGAGGTTCTGCAAGGGCTGCACGCCACTGTTGACCAGCTCGGCGAGCGCACGGGTCTGCGCACGCAAGAACGGATCGGCCGACAGCAAG
>JBNMOZ010000673.1:0-3388 GCA_051276005.1 Bradymonadia bacterium
ACCGCGTCGCCGATCGCTTCGCCGTCAGTGCTGACCCGCTGAAAGCGGACGTCGTTGAGGCCCGGCTCGTCGGTGCTCGGCTGCTGCCAGAGTACGCCCCATTCGCTGCCGTTGTAGACCGCGCGCGGGGTAAACTGCGGGCTGCCCGCAAAGAGCGCGGCAGGAGTGAACTGGGCGCCATAGGTGCTGTTGCCGGTGCAGCCGGGCGCGCCGCCGCCTTCGCCGCCCATACCACCTTCGCCGCCTTCGCCGCCCATCGGGCCGGCGTCGGCGTCGCCCCCTTCGCCGCCCTCGCCGCCCTCGCCGCCCTCACCGCCCTCACCGCCGGCACCCCCTTCAGGGATGTTGATCACGCGGGCGTCTTCGTCGACCATCATGTCGGCGATGGGTCCGCTCTCGCCGCCGTCATCACAGCCGGCAAGCGCCAACGTCGTGGCGAGCCCAAGGACCAGCCATCCAATTCCCGTTAATTGTCGCATTTGAATCCCTCAGGTGCATTGCCAAGCACGCCTCATTACCATTCACCTCGATAACCTCACAAGCGGGGCCAGTATGAAGCGCGGGTGGTGGATGGTGATGGTGCTGCTGAGCGCAGCCCAGGCCGAGGCACAGGTCGAGTGTGAGCAGCCCAACGTGATCATCACGTTGGATCGCTCAGGCAGTATGCTGCAGGACGGAAAATGGGAGACGGCCGTCGACGCCATCACCCAGTTGACGCGTACGTTCGAGCATCGGCTGCGCTTTGGCCTGAGCGTGTTTCCGTGGGAGGAGCGCTGCGCTGTCGAGCGCCCGGCGGCGGTGCTGGCGCCCATCGCGCCGTTTAATGGACCCGCGATCCAGCGGGCGCTGAGCGGGTTTCGGGTGCGGCCACAGCGCGAAAATTTGACGCCGATCGGGGCGGCCGTTGCGGGGGCGACCTCGGATCTGCGGGCGCTCAACGACTTGGACCGTCGCAACTTCATCGTGCTGCTGACCGACGGCATCGAGACCTGCAATGGCGACGGGGCCCGCGAGGCCCAGAACGCATTCAGCCAAGACTACCCGGTGTTCGTCATCGGCTTTGGTGGCGGCGTTGATCGCGGGGCCCTCAATGCCATGGCGCAGGCGGGCGGCACGCGGCGGGCGTGGCAGGCCGACAATGGGCGCGAGCTCTTTGACGCCTTCAACGCCATCGTCGATGAGGCCACGCGAGAGGTCTGCGACGGCGTCGACAATGACTGCGACGGGCGGGTCGATGAGGGCTTGCCGGCGGTGCCCTGCGAGACCGCGTGCGGGACCGGCGAGCAGCTGTGCCTCGATGGCGGGCTGACCGAGTGCCGCGACGGGAACATCCCCGAGGAGATTTGTGATGCGGTCGACAACGACTGCGACACCCGCATCGACGAGGTGGCGGTCACGCCTTGCACCACCGTGTCGGGCAACCCGGGCACGCACCCCTGCGTCGAGGGCATGTTGAGCGATGATTGCGTGCCCGACGCGCTGTTTCGTGAAGAGGCCTGCGACAACCTCGACAATGACGGTGACGGTCGCATCGACGAAGACCAGGACGCCGCGTGCATGGTCGACTGCCACGCCGGGCGCCGCATCTGCCTGCGCGGCTCGTTGACGCGGTGCACGGCCGATGCAGCTGGGCCCGAGCGCTGCAACGGGATCGACGATGACTGCGACGGCCAGATCGATGAAGAGGCGCCCTGCGCGGGCGCGTCGGTCTGTGGCCCCGAGGGCGAGTGCCTGCAACCCTGCGTGCAGGGCGAGTGCCCCGACCTGTTCACCTGCGCGCCCGATGCGTTCTGCCACCCCGACCTCTGCGATCCGTTCTGTGCGGGGGATGAGCGCTGCGTGCGCGCCGAGTGCCGGCGTCCGTGTCTGCTCGAACAGGACTGCGCGCCGCTGGGTGAGGGCGCGACCTGCGCGAATCGACTCTGTACGCTGCCGGCCGAGGGCGCGGGCGGCGATGACGGCGCGGGTGGCAATGGTGCGGGCGGATCGGGCGCAGCAGGCGGCGATGACGGCGCGGGCGGCTTTCGGATCCCACCGCCGGTCGTCGAACCCGAGCCGACGCCCGACGCGGGGCTGCCCGACGCGAGCGTGGGCGCCGCTGGGTCGGACGACGGCGGCTGCTCTCAGGGCGTGCGCGGGCCGGTCTGGCCTCTGCTGTCGCTGATCGCGCTGTCAGCGATCGGTCTGATCGGTGGGCGTCGACGGCGGCGCTGACCCATCGGTCACGCGCTGGCTCTGCATTCGCCAGACGATCAGCGCGATGAAGATCGAGAGCACGAGGGCGTAGACCCAAAACTTATTGAAGTGCTTCACGAGTCAGCGTCGCTTCCGTCGGCGTTGATTCCGGCGGCGCCCGCCGCGCGTAGCTCCTGGATCTGCGCCGACGAATAGCCCAGCTCAGCGAGGACCGCGTCGGTGTCTGCCCCGAGCTCGGGCGGCGCGAGGCGCGCCCTGCCGGGCGTATCGCTCAGATGAATCGGGACGCCCGTCGCGCGAATGGGGCCGGCGACCGGGTGATCCATCTCGACGATCATGTCGCGCGCGGCCAGTTGGGGATGCGCGAGCGTCTGATCGATCGTCAGGACGGGCCCGGCCGGTATGCCCGCGTCCTCGAACTCGGCGAGCCAGGCGTCGACGGTCTTGGTGGCCAACACCGGGGCGATCTGGCTCTCGAGGGCGTCGACGTTGCGCACCCGGTCGGCGTTGCTCGTAAAGCGCCCATCTGAAAAGAGATCTGGGCGCTCAAGCAGAGTGCAGAAGCGGGCCCAGAGCTTCTGGTTGGCCACCGCCAGGTTCAAGAACCCATCTGCGGCGGCGAAGGTGCTGTACGGCGCGACCGACAGGTGACGATTGCCCAAGCGGCCCGGCGTCTGCTCGGTGTTCAGCTGCGCGGTGGCCAGATACGTCAGCAGCGAGACCTGGCCGTCGAGCATGCTCACGTCGACGTGCTGTCCGCGCTGGGTCGTGTGGCGCGCCTGCAACGCGAAGAGCACGCCCTGGGTCGCATACATGCCCGCGACTACGTCGGCGATCGACGCCCCGACCTTGGATGGACCGGCATCGACCGGACCAGTCAGCGACGGGATGCCGCCCATGCCCTGCATGATCACGTCGTAGCCCGGTCGCGATGACCACTCGGGCAGGCCGGCGTGGCCGTAGGCGCTGATCGAGCAGTAGATCAGGCGCGAGTTACGGGCCGCGCAGGCCGCATAGTCGAAGCCGAGCCGAGCCAGCGCGCCCGGGCGAAAGTTCTCGAGCAGCACATCGGCCTGCTCGATCAGTCGCCAGAGCACCGCCTTGCCGTCGGGGTGCTTGAGGTCGAGGGCGATGGAGCGCTTGTTGCGATTGATCGCGAGGAAGTACGTCGAGACGCCTTTGACGAATGGCG
>JBNMOZ010000674.1:0-3387 GCA_051276005.1 Bradymonadia bacterium
GGCGATGCTGTCGGCGGGCGGTGCCCAGCGACCGGGCACGCGGACAGGCTGTTCGAGCGCCTCGACGCCAGGCGGCGACTGGGCGTTGTCGGATGAGACGCCGCAGGCAACGAGGAGCCCCGTGGCGAGCATGAAGAGGGGGAGTCGCGAGGTCGTCATTGGGCACCCAGGGTCGAAGCGGGAACGACAGCATAGCCGAGGGCGGGCTGTGCGGGTATCTGGGTCGTCTCGCAGCCGCGAATCGCCTACTCGACGTCGCCGTAGATCGTGATGAAGGTGCCATCGGGCCCCGACACATCGGTGCGCAGACCCGTGAACGTCACCAGATCGATGGACGGGATCTCGAAGCCACCCAGCAGGGCCGGGAGCACGCTGCCCGCGATGCCCAACAGGTTGTTGACCTGGGCCTCCATCTCGTTCTCGGCCGCGCCGCGCAACGCCTCATCGATCACATCGAACAGGCCGATCGTCTCGCTCACCACCAGGTCGAGGGTGATGGCGCCCGTCTGGGGGTCCTGCACCACGCCCAAGGCGCTGCGCAGGACCAATGACGCCGCGCCGTTGACCAGCGAACGCGCCTCCGCGTCGTCGGTCATGAACGCCACGCTCATGTCGCCCAGCCCGATCGTCAGGCCCACCGCGCCGTCGGCCTTCTCGACCTTGGCGACGGGCGGCAACGGCAGCGTCGTCTCAAGCGCGATCGGGGTGCTCGCCGGCAGATCGGGGTGCGCGCGCCGCGCCAGGTTGCCCAGCAGAGTGCTGACGAGCGCCATTTGGCCCAGATCGGTGCTGCTGTCGATGCGCGGCAGCAGCACACCTGTGCGCCAGACTTGGAACATGAGCAGGTTGAGTAGATCGTCATCGATGGCGATGCCGATACCGTCGGTGTCGGGCACCCCGTCCCAGGGCTGGCGCGTGCCGACATAGCCAGGCAGCGACGGGCCCGGCGGCGTCTCACCCAAGAACACCACGCCGGCGTCGAGGCGGATCGACAAGCCGCGCGGGCTGACAACGACCACGTCGGGTACGAGTTGAATCTGCAGCTGCGCGCCCAGCAAATCCAGATCGATCGGATCGTCGATGCGACCCAGCAAGCTATCAATCAAGTCAGGAATATACTGCTCGGCGACCACGCGCATGGCGACGCCGGCCACCTCTTCGATGAGGGTCTGGCCTTCTTCGGGGTTGTCGTCGAAGCGCGGCACGTCACCGGGGCGCAGCTGCAGGTCGTCGAAGACGATCTCCAGCTCGTCGAGGGGGATGAACAGCGCGCCATCACGCACCCGCGGCGTAATCTCGGCGGTGATGTCGACGGCGCCCGCGCCCGCGCTGATCTGATAGACATCGTTGTCGCCAATTTGCAGGCTCATCGTGATGACGAGCTGCTCGAGGCGCAGCCGCAGGCTCAGCACGCCGTTGCCCGGCGTCAACTCGAGGATGGGCGGATCGCGATAGGTGATGGTGCTGATCTCGGCGCGGAACGGGCCGCCTTCGAAGAGCGGGTTGGGCAGCAGCGCCGTCAAATCGCGCTCGCGCAGAAGGCGCAAGGCGACCTGCTCGAGGCTGTCGAGGCCCGCCGCACCGATGTGCAGCCGCACCGCGCCCGGGATGCGCGCGTCGGGGTCTTGCAGCGGCCCCTGCAGCACCGCGACGTGCTCCTTGGCGAAGTTGCCCGGCACGTCGAAGGCTTCGAGCCGCAAGATGTTGAGGCCCGCCGCGAGGGGCAAGTCGTTGAGCGCGAAGTCTGGCCCCAGGCCCGGGTTGACCTCGCGGTCGCTGTCGAAGGTCACCCGCTCGAGGCCGGCGTCGTCGGTGATGGTGAAGAGCAGGTTGAGCTGACCGTTCTCGGTCCAAGTGCCGCGCGGCGGGCTCTGGATGTCGATGCGCGGGGGCGACGCGTCGACCTGCACGGTGATGCTGTCTTGCACCGCGCCGCCGGACGCCGTGATGACCTGCTCGCCGCCGTCGAGCAGCACCCGCGCGGTGAAGATGCCGCCCTCGATCGTCGCCATCTCGCCGTTGACGGTGATCGCCGAATCGGGCCCGGTGTACGATCCGGTCACGTCGACGAAGGGGCCGGGCACGACCGTGTTGTTGATCGGAGACGTAATGGCGATCATCGCCGGGACCGGCACGGCCATGTCAGGACCGACCCCACCCGCGCCGCCCATGCCGCCACCCGCGCCGCCCATGCCCCGCGGGTCTTGGGTCGGGCTCTCGTCGTCACACCCGCTGATGGCCAAGGTCAGCCCCAGCAATACTGGTATCCACCGCATCATATCGCGCTCTCTCATTGATCGAAGACACGGCAGTATGACGCGCGAACTGCGGGCAAACCACCATGCATCGCCGGATCGCCCAGTCAATCACCTTCAGAGCGGGCGCTTCGGGCAAATAGGACGACCCGTCAGGGGGGTCGAAGTGTCTCTCGCGTCGCCCACATCTGCACATCTGGACATCTGCACGCGTTCGTCATGGCCTCGCCGCGCCCATTGCATCTGCGTTTGCTTGAATGGCGCCAACCAGGAGGCTTCATGCTGCGACCCGCCATCCCCCGACCCGCGTTCATCCCCCGCCCCATTGGGATGTATCACCCTGCACTCAACACTGTCGCGCGCATGGCCCGCATCGCTGAGCGCCTGTGCCGGTGGCAGGTCGACGGCCATCGCTACGCCACCACGCGCCAGGTTGAGCGGCTCGACTTTCGCGTCAAGACGCACCAATCCGTGCTGATTCGACGCCATAAGGGGGTCGATCTGACGCTGCAGCTCAACAAGGTGCACAACCTCAAGCGCGTCATCGATCGCCTCGACGGCCTGCTCATTCGACCCGGCGAGACGTTCTCGTTCTGCAAGCTGGTGGGTCGCCCGACCCGCACGCGGGGCTTCGTTGCGGGCATGGAGTTGAGCCGCGGCGTGGCCCAATCGGGCATCGGCGGCGGCATCTGCCAGTCATCCAACCTGATCTTCTGGCTGGCGCTGCACAGCGCGCTAACGGTCGTTGAGCGCCACCATCACAGCTTCGACCCCTTCCCCGATCAGGGGCGCGTCCTGCCTTTCGCGAGCGGCGCGACGGTGATGTGGCCGTATATCGATCTGCGGCTGCAAAACCGTGCCGACAGTACGTTTCAGCTGCGGCTGTGGCTCGACCAGAAGTGTCTCAGGGGCGACCTGCGCGCCGATCGGCGCCAGCCGTTCTCATTCTCGGTGTACGAGGCCGACCATCGGTTCGAGCAGGTCGACGGCCAGTGGTGGCGCAGCAACGCGCTGTGGCGGCGGCGGATCGACAAGCTCACCGGGCAAACGGTGGCGCGTACCTTCTTGCTGCGCAATCGAGCCGAGGTGAAGTACGCGCCGGACGCGGACCGGGTCAACGCGACGACGTCTT
>JBNMOZ010000675.1:0-3379 GCA_051276005.1 Bradymonadia bacterium
CACCCGATAGACGCGAGCGAATGCGAGCCGCGGCGCCCCGCAGTGTCCGAGTTGCAGGCTCGTCTGCAACGCCGGAGAGAACGAAGCGCGCAGGAGCGCAGCGACGAGCACTGGAGTGAAAGTAGGCGCCCGGCGAAGCCGGGCCGGACCGAGGACGCCGCCACCTGATAACTGCGCAAGATTGAAGAGTCGTCAGTGGGCGGGATCGCAGCGTGCACCGGTGGGCACGGCGCTGGGCGTCATCGGGGTGCCGATCGCACAGCAGTGGGTCGCATCGACGAGGGTCGCATCGACGAGGGTCGCATCGACGAGGGTCGCACGCCAAGGCGCCACATCGATGCGCGGCGTCTAACGGTGAGAGCTCGTATTGGCGCACCGGCACGCACGCATTCGCCTCGCATGAGCGCGGTCCTCTCGGCCCGACTCGCGCCGTACCCACGATCGCACGCAGCGCTCGACGAAGGCCGCGTAGATGGTGCGCTGCAGCGTGCGATCGGTTTGGAGCGCGGCTTTGATGAGGCCGGGCGGCGTGCGGTGAGGTGCTTGCTGCGATCCCGCCCACTGACGACTCTTCAATCTTGCGCAGTCTTTACGTGGTGGCATGCTCGGCCCGACCCGGCTTCGCCGGGCGCCTACTTTCTCTCCAGTGCTCGTCGCCGGGCTCCTGCGCGCTTCGCTCTCTCCGGCGTTGCAGACGAGTCTGCAATTCGGACACTGCGCGTGCCACGGCTCGCATTCGCTCGCGACTATCGGCAGCACGGCGTGCCGGTCGCGGCTCGCGTTCGCTCGCAGCTCCCCTGGGGTCGGCGCCCGCAAAACGTCTGCTGTGAACCCGCCCTGCAACGCCGGAGTCGATGGGGACTCGCGGAGCCGCGGCTTCCTGCGACTCAGGGCGACTTTTGGAAGTGCTGATAGTCTTTGAGACCCTTCCAGTTACCACCCCACTCCCAACCGAGTTCGAGGAATCGCCTGACGATGGGGTGCTCCGCGTTGAGTGTCCCAAGCGCATCTGGCTGATGAGCCGCGCCCTTCGGGATCGTAAGGCTGCCTTTGACGTACGGATTTTGGACTGGGTTGATGTCGATGGCGAATCCCATCGCGTGCCCCTTCTTGGAGACGGGGCCCCCGCCTGTCGGCTGTCGGTAGTTGAACGCTGAAGTATTGTTGTCGGCTGTCGATAGATCGTCATCCCACCGGTAGCTTGGATGGGATATTGGCATGACCTTCGCGATCGGAAACTTCGACTGGCGTGCCAGCGCGAAGACCTCCTGGAGATCGGATTCATGGCGCGCGTCAGCAATGAGCTGTCCGCGATGTACCAGCCCATCGAACGAGTAGTAGCTCACCGAAATGACCCGCTGTCGCTTGAGAATGTCGGTCGGGCAGTCGGGGTTCACATTCCGGAGCGCCTGATCGCGCGTCATTTCGCTGTCGATAATCGGATTTTCGGGGCTGCCTTCCTCGGGTTCGGGCGGCTTGACCCACCGACTGGCGGGCACAGCCTGCGTCGCCACTGACGACGCCCTGGTCTTCGGCGGGTCACTGCTACACCCAGCAGCCAATGCGATTGCAGCCGACCAGGCGACTGTTTTGGCAATCATAGCGGGAGCACCCATTTTCCGTGGACATACCCATCGCGCCCAGCGTCTGGACCGTCGACGACTCGCACCTTCATCCATAGTTTCTTATATCCTACGCCGAACTGTTGAACCTGAAGCCGAACGCCATCCTTCAGCTTTGCGATCACCTGATACCGAGCGCCGTGTCGCGGCCCATCCTTAAGCGCAAGCCATGGCTCGTTCGGGTCGGCGAAAGTGCCAACTACTTCGTGGGTTGCACCAACGGCCAAGTAGGCGCGGGTGACGAACTTGCTCTTGGGGTACACGCGGGTCAGGCGCAGCATGTAGTCGGCGCCTTCCTTCTTCTTGCCCGCCGACTGCAGGCCACGTCCCAGGTAGAACATGACCGCGTCAATGCGCGTGTAGTTGGGAAACTGCTTGAGCAGCGTCTTGTACTCTTTGAGCGCCTTGGAGTAGTCGCGAACGGGCTCTTCGGGCTTCTTCTTCAGCGTGCCGTTGAAGTGGGCCTCAATCTCCTTGTCATACTGTGCGCGCTTCAGGAAGTAGCGATACTTGCCCTCGTCCCACTCACGCTCCGCGATACGGAAGAGCAGGTCGGCCTTGTTCTTGTACTGCGGCTTGTCGCGCAGAATCTTGCGCATACCTCGAATCTGACGCTGGCGCACTTGGGAGACCCTTTGCTCCTTGCTGACCACCCTTTGCTCCAAGCTGGCCACGAAGGCGCGCTCGGGCGAACTGTCCATCACGAGGGAGCGAGGGACAGTGCCGTGCACTGTTCGCGGCGGTGTGGCGGGCACCGGCGGGTTGGGCGCAGGTCGCGGGGTAGACGGCGGAGGCGCTTCGATGGTGGGGAGAATTCGTGGGACAATGACCACTCTTGGTGCGGGCTGCGTGACGATGATTTGAGATTGACGCTGTTCGAGCGGGGCAGCCGTGCTCAATACCGCCCAGGCCCGACTCAGAGTCCGTCGTGGCCCACGCATCGTCGGCGTCTGCCGACGCCCGTGAATCGTTCGCTCCATCTGCAGCTTCACCCACTCAAACGCCTCTTCGCTGCTCACCGTCCGGTCGTGCTTACGATCTATCTCGCCATCCGCCCAGCCCGCGAGCGCGCCCAGCATCAGGTAGCTGAAGGCCGGCCGGTTCGCGCCCGGCAGCGGCCCCGCGAACTCGGTGCCCTTCGCTGCTGTGAACACCGTCACCGCCTTGGACACACTGAACGCCGCGGGGATTAACGGCTGCAGCCCCGGCACCAGCGCGCCATCACCACTCTGCCCACTGAAGCAGGCGTCGAGCACGGCCACGCTCTTGCGGGCCTTGGCCAGCCGCGGCATCAGGTCGGCGTCGACGAAGATGCCATGGGTTCGCAAGCTCGCTGCAGTTTGCTTGACCCCATGGGCGAGCAGCACGCCTTCTGCTTTTCCGCGGTCACTCACCGGCGCGCCATGGCCAATGAAGACAAACCAGAGCGTGCCGCCTGTCTTTCGCGCCTGGTCCGCGGCTGCGTCGATCTTGGGCAGCAGACCATGGGGCGTGTTTTCGCGCCCCCAGCCATGGGTGGCGCCAGCGTCTTCGATCACCCGCACATCGCGCGTGCCCCGGGCGTGAAACCACTGGCGCCAAAGCCGCGCATTGGCCCGCGCGCCGGGGATGTCGGGGGCCTTGTCGTAGTCCTCGATGGCGACGATGAGCGCCACGTCTTTCTCGGCGCCGCGCTCGGCTCTGACCTGGTCCAGCGCGGCCTCCAGAGGCAACGCGGTGCAACCCGCCAAGACCAGAAGGATCGCGATCGTGAGGAG
>JBNMOZ010000676.1:0-3371 GCA_051276005.1 Bradymonadia bacterium
GCCGGCGACGGTCAGCGACGCGTACGCAAACGCGGCCCGCGCCGAAGGGCGGCTTGTTGTTTCGGTGCTGGGCGAGGCATGCAGCGTCGATCGCTTCGCGCGTGCGGTGTGCAACCGCCTGGCCCGCAGCATGATTCTGGCGGCCGTCTGATCGGCTGAAGGTACACGAAGGACACCCCCCTTGTTCACCATCACCCACCCTGACGGCGTCCGCCTGATGGCCAGCTTGCGTCGCGTCATCCTGGGTAAAGACGACGTCATCGCCCAGCTGCTGGTCGGCTTGGTCGCGGGGGGCCACGTGCTCATGGAAGACGTGCCAGGCGTCGGCAAGACGACCCTGGCGCGGGCGCTGGCGCGGGCCCTCGATCTCGACTTCAAGCGGGTGCAGTTCACCCCCGACCTGATGCCCACCGACATCCTGGGCGGCGCGATATTGCGGCCCGCCGACGGCACGTTCGAGTTTCGCCCCGGCCCGATCTTCACTCAGATTCTGCTGGCCGACGAGATCAATCGGGCCTCGCCGCGCACGCAGTCGGCGCTGCTCGAAGCCATGAGCGAGCGGCAGGTCACGCTGGACGGCCAGACCCGCAAGTTGCCGCAGCCGTTCTTCGTCATCGCCACCCAGAACCCCATCGAAGCCGAAGGCACCTATCCGCTGCCCGAGGCTCAGCTCGATCGCTTCATGATGCGGTTGGCCCTGGGCTATCCGGTGGCCGAGAGCGAAGTCGACATGCTCTTCAGTCAGCGCCTGGCCCACCCGCTTGACGCAGTCGAGCCCGTCGCTGACATCGAGCGGCTGACCGCGCTGACTGCGGCAGCCGCGGCGGTCGTGGTGTCTAAGCCGGTCGGGCGCTACATCGTCGCGCTCACCCAAGCGACGCGGACCCATCCCGACTTGACCCTGGGCGCCAGCCCGCGGGCCAGCCTCGCGCTGTTTCGCGCTGCCCAGGCTCGCGCGCTGCTCGCGAGCCGCGACTTCGTCGAGCCTGACGACGTGCAGGCGCTGGTCGAAGTGGTCCTCGCGCATCGCCTCAGGCTCTCGCCGCAGGCGCGCTACGGTGGGCGCGCAGCGGGGCAGATCGTCGATGAGGTGCTGCGGGCCGTGCCCGTGCCGACCGGATGACCCTGCGCCCCCCGAACCTGCGTCGGCTCAACTACATCCTCATCCGCGGCGACGCCGACTCGTGGGAGACGTGGCTCTCAGGGCGCTTTGGCCGATTCGTGCGCATGCTGCTGGCGCCGTTCATCGTGCTGACGCCCGAGGGCGGCGTGGTGGCCGTGACGGCGCTGCTCACGGGCGCCGCGGGCGTCGACGTGCACTTCACGCGCATCTACTTGGTGTTCTGCGGGCTCTTCGGCCTGCTCATCGCGGCGTATCTGGCGCGCTTCATCTTCGCGCGGCCCGGCGCCCTGACGCTCTTGGCCAGGGCGCCGACGCGGGTGGCATCGGGCGAGGCGGTCGTCATCACGCTCGAGGTGTCCAACCCCAACCCCAAGCCGCTGTGGGTGCTGCGCATTCAGGGCCCGTTCTTGGCGTGGGATGGCCGCTGGGTGGTGCGCCGCCCGACGGTGCCGGTGCTGGCGGCCGGCGCGAAGGTGCGGGTCGAGAGCACCCTGGTGCTGACCGAGCGCGGCCAACGCCCGATCGGCCGCTTCTCGGTGGCCTCGGTCCGCCCGTTGGGGCTGGTACGAGGCAAGTCGATCTACAGCGATCCCGTGCGCATCATCGTCGTGCCCCGCACGCTCGCCATCGAGGGGCTCGCGCCGCCGCCGCTCGTGCCGGCCGATCATGCCGCGCAAGTGCGGGGGCAGGCCACGGGGGCCGACTTCGAGTTGGCCGGGCTGCGACCGTATCGTCCTGGCGATCGGATTCGCGATCTGCACGCCCGCTCCTGGGCGCGGCTCGGCGAGCCGATGGTGCGCACCTTTCGGCGCACCGCGCGCCGTGAGGCCACGGTGATCCTCGACGCCACGGCGGCGCGCGTCGACGAGGCCGCGTTCGAGGCCGCGGTCTCGTTGGCCGCCTCGCTGGTGCGCTGGGCCTGTGACCATGGCGCGCGGGTGCGGCTGCTGATCTTGTCCGATCGCAGCCGCGAGGTGATCGTGGGCGCGCAGGTGGCCCCCCTCGACATCGCCTTGGACGCCCTGGCAGCGGTGGCGCGGGTCGAGACGCCCCCGCCTGACGCGGCGGCGCGGGCAGCCGCGGTGGCGGTGTCTGAAGGCACCTACCTGATTCACGCAGACTGGCCCCTGCAATGGGTGCCGCCCGGCACGTTGTCGCAGGTCGTCGTGGGTGGGGAGCGCGCCCGCGCGGCCGCCAAAGAGGCAGGCGTCGCCGTCTTCTCAGCCAAAGATCTGGCCGGCGATCGGGTGTTGCTGCGATGACGCGCCCGGCCAAAGACCGCACCGATGCCAGCCAGAGCGATCCAAACCGATCGCTGGTGGTGCGCAGCGCCATGGCGGTGGCGGTCGAGGTGCCCGCGCTCCTGCTCGCGCAGCAGCCGGGGCTCGTGGGTCGATTCGGTCTGGGGCTGGCGCTGCTCGCTGTGCTCTCGCCGCGCTTTGGTCGCTGGCCCAAGCCCAGCCTGCTGGGCGTCATGGTCATCCATCTGCTGGGCCTCATCGCGACCCTGGGGGTGTTCCTGCTGATCACGCCCGAGGAGCCCAGCACCGGCGAGATGATCTGCTTGAGCGCGCTGGGCCTCGCCTTGCCACGGCTCTGGTTTCGCGGCACCACCGGCAGCCGCACCCTGGTGCTCGGCTTCGCCCTGATGGCGCTGATGGGTCTGTCCCGCGAGGTCACGCTTGTACCGTTCGGGATCGCGGTTGGCCTGTTCTTGCTCGCTGGCCTCATCGCGTCATTGCGCGCCCACCCCACCTGGCCGCGGTTGCTGCGGCATATGCGCGGGTTGACGCTGCCGTTCGTGGTCACGTTGCTGTTCGCGGGTGGCGTCATGGCGAGCCTGGCCTGGGCGTTGCCGGCAGCCGAGCCGATCGTCAGCGCCGCGCTGCAGCCTTGGTTGACGGGGGAGAGCGCGAACGCCGGGTTTGGCAGCGGCAATATCAGGCTGGGCAAGATCGCAAAGATCAACCAGAGCGACCGGCTGGTCTTGCGGGTGCACGGCGCGGCCGACTATCTGCGCGGGCAGGTCTACGTGACCTACAACTGGGGCAACTGGGCCCGGCGCGGCTTGGGCGTCGCGTCGCCGCGAGAGAGCGTAGACGGGTCTATCGTGTTCGACGATCGGCCGATCATTCGCACAGTGCGCATCGAGTCGGAGCCCGACACCGCGATGGCGTTATTCGCGCCATTGTCGACGGTCGCCATCATCGACGGCCCGCTGGGCACCCGCACCGACGCGTACGGCGTC
>JBNMOZ010000677.1:0-3361 GCA_051276005.1 Bradymonadia bacterium
ACTGAGCGGCAGCGCGATCTCGCGGCCCGTCGTCATCTGGCCTTCATCGTCGTATCGAAGATCGACGGTGCTGACGTCATATTGGAGATCGTTCGGCGTGGGGAATCGGTAAGCCACACGCCACCACTTCACGAGAAAGTCGTCGCCCGTCCAGAGCGCCTGCATGCCACGCGGCGAGATGGGAGAGATGTCTTGCCGTGGGCAACTGAGCGGATCGGGCGGCGGTTTGGCGTCATTCTCCGCCAACTCGAACTCAGGCGGGTCCGCCTTCGGCGGCGTCGAATCGCATGCGAACAGCCCCAAAAAGATCGCCGCCACCGTCGCCCGTCTCATCTGCCCTCCGCTTCGCGTCACCCGATCAAGGCGCCGCCGACTTCACCCCCAGCACGTGCCCGGCCGAGTACGCGTTGAACTCCGGCGCGTACATCGGCTGGACCGTCGCCGGGCCCACCTTGAACGTGCCCGCCGTCGTCGCCCGCAGGCGATACTTGAAGGTGTACTCACCCTTAGGCAACGCCTCGAAGAAGAAGTTCGTCGCGCTGTCGCGCACCTCTTCAAACCAGCGGATGCCCAGGTCGTACTTGTGCTCGCTGCGCAGGCTGGTCGGCTCATAGCCGGCGGCGCGGGGATCGCGCAGGTGCACGTACTCCAGCGCGTGCTTGCTGGTCAGCGACAGGTGCACCTCGACCTCGTCGCCCAGCGCAACCTGGGCGCCTTCGGCGAGCGGGGTGAGCGTGACCTCCCTGCCCTTCTTGTCGCGGCGGAAGTAGGTGCGCGTCACCCCCAAGAAGTCGCCGCGGGCCTCGTCGGGCATCTTCTCGGTGCTGAAGTGCCAGGTGGCCGAGGCCATCTGGAAGCCCTTCGTCTTGTTCTCCACGGTGATCGTCGAGTCGGTCTTGGGCTTGATGTCGGGGCCCGCGACGACGATCTGGTTCTTCTTGCCGGTGAACGCGTCGGGCTCGAAGACGAAGGTCTTTTTGCGATCGCCGATGACCACCTCGGTCTCCTCGCGGATGCCCAGTTGGCCGGTCTTCTTCAGGTAGCTGGCGAGGCTGTAGATGACCTCGGCCGTGGCCCGCGTGCTCTTCCAGTGGTTGAGCTTCTTGTTGACGAACAGCCACAGCACGAGGCCCTCGATCTTGGCCCACTTCGGCTGGATCTCCATGGTGGTCTTCAACGCGAAGGCGTGGGTCTCGATGCGGTCGTTGTACCAGAGCCAACTGCGATCCTCGGCGGCCCAGAAGGTGCCTTGGTCGGGGGCCTGCTTGGCCGAGTCGAGCACGCTGTCCCACACCAGCTTGGCGTCGTTGGTGCGCCCCATACGATGCAGCGTCAGCGCCAGGTAGCCCTTGAGCAGCGGGCTGTGCGCCTTCCAGTGTTTGAAGCTGAAGTCGACCATCTTCACCTGGTCGGGGCCGCTGATCACGCCGCCGCTCCAGGACGCGTCGGGGAAGTTGCTGAGCACGTAGTTGATCGTGGTGATGAACTCCCAGCAGCAATCCTTAGCGATGTAGTCCTCGAGGTGGCGGTCGAGGTAGTGGCGCTTCATGTAGCGCCAGGCGCGCTGCACCATGTTCTTGGGCACGGCGACGCCGAACTCGGTGGCCTTCGAGAAGCCGTGCAGCATGTACAGCGTCATGTAGGGCGACGGCCGGCCGCCCGACCACCAGGGGAACGCCCCGTTGCTCGTCTGCATCTTCTTGAGCCGCGCCAATGACGCCTTGCGCTGAGCGGTGGCGATGCGCGGATCGAGGACCTTGGCGAAGTTCTTCTCTGGGCCGCCGCGGGATTGCTGCAGCCAGGGCGTCTCTTCGAGGGCCAGCTTGCGGTTGGGATCCGGCGCGTCCCAGGCCTCTCTCGCCGTGTCGCGGGCGCTCATCTTCTTGGCCATCTTCGCGACGCCCGGATAGTCGTCGTAGAGCGACGACAGGATGCCCGTCGAGACGAACCGGTTGAGCGTCTGCTCGGCGCACTCATACGGGTAGTTGATCAGGTAGGGCAGCGCCGACAGCACGCCGTAGAACAGCTGCGCGTCGAGGGTGACCACCAGCTGCTCGTCGATGCGGGTGGCGTCGTCGTCCTTGGCCAGATCGGCGAAGTGCAGGGTCTTCTTGATGGGGCCCTTCAGCGTCGTAAACCGCGACTGCGCCAGGTGCACGCGGCCGGGCAAGACGGGCAGCGGCCGCAGCTCGCCGTCGCTCAAGTCTCCAGCGGTGGCGGTGACCTTGAACGCCACCGGGATCAGCTTCGCGGGGGCGGTGACGCTGAAGCGGGCGCGATCGCTCTTGCCGGCTTCGGCGCTGAACTTGACCGTGCGCTGGGCGACGCTGAGGCCAAACTGGTCGGCGACAGATTTTTCGGTGTCGGGATCGATGATGTCGAAGACCAGATCGCCCGACAGGGGCACCTCGCCGGCGTTGTTGACCACCACCTCGAGGTGGGCCTGATCGGCCTCACGCAGGAAGCGCGGCAGGTACGGGCGCACCATCAGGTCTTTGACCGTGCGGACCTCCTCATGCAGGCTGCCGTAGCTCAGGTCTTTGCTGATCGCGTGCACCCAGACGTTCCAGGCCGTCACGGAGTCGGGCACCTCGAAGGTGATCGACACCGTGCCATCGGGGCCGGTGGTCAGCTGGGGCTGGAAGAACGCAGTCTCGGAGAAGTTCGTGCGCAGCGCGTTGGGCTGCTCGGCCGCCGCGACCTCGTCGGGCGCCTGCGCCGCGTCGCCGCCCGTGGCCTCCTTCGCCTTCTTATCAACCGAATCTTTGAGCATGACTTCGCCGCGGTCGTCTTGGTCGGCGGGTGCCTCGGCTGCCGCCGCCATGGGCGCGGGATCGGCGAACCTCCCCATGCCGAGTCCCCTCGACCGGCGGCGACGAGAGGTTCGGCCACCAAAGCCGCGACCCCCCGGACCGCCAATGCCGTAGCCGTCCAAGAACTTGAGCCGGTCCTGACCGAGCCCGGGATACCGCCCGATGCGGCGCAAGGATGCGGTCCGGATACCGATGCCCCGTGCGCTGCTCAAGCTGGAGCTCACCGCGCGCGTCGAGCCGCGCCAGGGCAGCAGGCTGAGCGGCGACGGCGGGCTGTGGGGCCCGAAGATGTCGAGGCTCTTGTCGTACATATAGGCCAACACCTCGGTGGCCAGGTTGGGGCCGCTCTGGGGGCGCAGTGACTTGACCTTGATCGTCCAGGTCTCCTTTTGGCCCGGGCGCAGCAGGTCGCGGAAGGTGCCGAAAGACACGTCGAGCGCGCGATCGTCCCAGGGCACCCGCACGCTCTGCGTGAGGCGCACAGACTGATGATCGTGCACGCCTTGCAGGGTCAGGCCGATGCCGCCGCGATCGGCCTCGGTGACCGG
>JBNMOZ010000678.1:0-3354 GCA_051276005.1 Bradymonadia bacterium
CGCTGCCGGCTTGTCGGGGCTGAGGTTGATGACGCAGTTGGAGATGATGACGTCAGCGCTTGCGGACGCCACCGGCATGTCTTCGATCAGCCCTTCGCGGAACTCGACATAGCCGTGCACGCCCATGGCCACGGCGTTGGCCCGGGCGCTGGCCAGCATCTCGGGGGTCATGTCGACGCCGATGACCCGGCCGGTCGGACCGACCGCCTGGGCCGCGATGAGCGCATCGAGCCCGGCGCCCGCGCCCAGATCGACGACCACTTCGCCCGGCTGCAGCGCCGAGATGGCGTTCGGGTTGCCGCACCCAAGGCCCAGGTTCGCGTCATCAGGCACGCTGCCCAAGGCGTCGGCGTCGTAGCCCATGCGGGTCGAGACGGCCTCGGCATCGACGTCGGCAGGCCCACAGCATGACGTCTTGCGCGCGGCGACCTCGGCGTATCGGCTGCGGACCAGATCGCGCACGGCCTCGGGGGATTGAGCGATCTGGCTCGCTGGTCCGGCGCAACACGACGGCGCGCTCTGGGGGGTCTGAGTTGGAGTCGTCATGTCAGCCTCGCGGATGGTTGCAGTATGCAATCTTAAGTAGTTGCACTGCGCAACCATTGTCAACCACAACGGGTCGTGACTGCACCGCGCCCCGCGACTTCAGGCCGCATCGCCTGCCCGCCGCCGGCGAAGATATCGCACGGCTGCGCCAATGATCGCGCCGAAGATCCCGCCTCCGAGCACGCCTGCGGTCCCCGCAATGATGGCTGGTTCGATCCCGAAGAGGTCCACCGAGACCCCAGCGATGAGGACCGACACGATCACGCCGATGCCCAGCGAGTGCCATCGAGCCTTCGGTTCGAGCCGCGCGACCGAGATGGCCGTGCCAATCATCGTCGGCAAGAAGACAACCACCCCAACCAGCAAGGGACCGGTAGAGAGATCGACCGCGAGGCCCTGACCTGAGGCGAGCATCTGCAACTCCTGTACGTCTGCGGCAACCTAGCATCCCCAGGTCGATGAGTGATCCGCCGATGAGTGATGCGCCGCGCCCCGTCATCCAGACCATCGAGGTGCCCTGAGATCCGCAGTGGATCCTCGACATCTTCCTGGCAGACATGTCGCGCTGGTGGCCGCGGGGCGGGGCCGCCGTTGGCCTGCGGGTCGATGCCCGCCTGGGCGATCGAGATCGGCCGCGGTGAGGGCGAGCACCTCGGGGGCACGATCACCACCTTCGAGCCGCCCGCCTTCTTCCGAATGGACTTGCACATCACCCAGCCATCGAAGGCGTCCACAATGGTCGAAGCGCGTTTCGCCGCCTTGGATCTCGACCGCGCCCGGGTCATGACGATCCAGCGCAACTGGGATGTCTTCGGCGCCGACGCGAAGCTGCTATATGGAGGCTACGCGCACGGCTGGGCGCTCATCTTCAAGCAGGCCTATCGCGCCGCCTGCGAATAAACGGCCCGGCCCGTCACATTGACCGATCGCGCGGACTGATCTCGGAGACCCCGCATGTGGATGCTCATCCTGTTGCTCGCGCCCCCTGCCCCGCTCGGCGCGCCGCCCCCGCTCAACACGGCGCCGCCGCTCGACGTCACCGCCTACACCCAGGCGCCGCCCGGTAAGGTCAGCCTCAACCTCACCGAGAACTTTATCCTTGGCGATCCGATGAACGGGGTGCTGCCCCGCATTCAGCCGCATCTGCCCGGCATCGAGGTCTGCCTGCAGCAACTGGGGCCGGCCCTGTTGCTGGGCGCCGGGGCCAGCGCCATCGACTTGGCGATCGACGCGACCGGTAAACTATCGCGGCTGTCGGTGGCACATGACGCCACCCGCATCTGTCTGCGTAAGGTCCTCAACGGCATCGACTTTGGCATCGGGCGCAAGCGCATGGGGCTCATCAAGCTGACGGTCGCCGAGCCCAGCCTGCCGCCGATCCCGTCGAGCGCCACGGCGGTGCGCTGGACAGCGCCGGGCAAGCATCTGGGGCTCAGCGTGACCGCGCGGCGCGTGAAGCTGGCCAATGGGCGTTGGCGATTGACCCTCGAAGGCGACATCGAAGCCCAGGGCGCATCGCGCGGGATCGGCGAGGCGTCGGTGCGCCATAACCACAGCTTCCTCAACGCCAGTGGGCGCACGCTCAACGGCTTCAGCCTGCAGACCTCGGCCGGCGTCAAGCGATGCCTCAAGCCGGGCGAGCGCGTCACCCACGTGACGAAGAGCGCGCACACGATTGGGCCTGGCGAGCTGTACAGCGCCCAGGTGTTCTTCCTCGCGGGCGACTGCGCGACGGGTCGTGGGCGCATCGAGGTTGGCGTCGTTCAACTCGACGCGCGCGGCAAAGGCGCGCCGGTACTGCGCGCGATGCCGACCTGGGCCTACCGCCTCTTCAAGCGACACCGCTAGCGGCCCCCAAGATCCTTCAACACCAAGCACAGAGCGGGCGCCGAGGGTGACTGCTGCGATGAAGGCCAAGGGTCAGTCGGTCACGCCAGCCTCGACGGGTGGGCTCAAGACGGGTCAGTCAACGCCACCGCGATGCGGTAGGCCTCGGCTTTGCGCACCCCGGTCTGCAGGGCGGCCTGCTTCGCTGCGCGGGATGCGCTGACGCCCTCGTCGAGCAGCGCCTGGATGATGGCTTCGAGGTCATCGGCGGTGGGCGGCGCCGCGGGAGGGGCCCCCGCGATGAGCAAGACTATCTCACCGCGAATCAAGCCGGGCTCGGCCACCAGCTCGGCGAACGTGCCCCGTCGAAACTCCTCGAAACGCTTCGTCAACTCACGCGCGATGACGGCCGGGCGATCGGCACCAAACACATCGCGGGCGTCTTCGAGCACGGTCATCAGCCGATGCGGGCTCGCATAGACCACCAGGGTCTCGGTGGCCGTGGCCAACTCCGCCATGCGCTGACGCCGGGCCAACTGCTTCTTGGGTAAGAATCCCACAAAGCGGAAGTCATCGGTCGGCAGCCCGGACGCACAGATAGCAGTGATGATGGCGCTGACCCCTGGAATGGGCACCACCACCACTTCGGCGGCGATCGCGGCGCGGGTGAGCTTGAACCCGGGATCGCTGATGGTAGGTGTGCCGGCGTCGCTGACGAGGGCGATGCTCTCGCCCCCCTTGAGTAACGTGAGCACCGCGTCAATGCGCTCGCCCTCGTTATGATCGTGCACGGCCATGAGCGGCCGCCGCCCGATCCCCAACAGCCCCAACAGCTTGCCCGTGCTGCGAGTGTCTTCGCAGGCGATGCGATCAACGCTCTTGAGGATGCGCAGCGCGCGCAACGTGATGTCTTCGAGGTTTCCAATAGGAACGGCAACAAGGTAGAGCGTGCCCACGGTCGCGGCTCCTTTGGACAGAAAA
>JBNMOZ010000679.1:0-3351 GCA_051276005.1 Bradymonadia bacterium
GGACCGAGTTGGGAGCCAAAGGTACGGATTTCGACCAGCCCCGCCCTGTATACGGTCAGCGTGTTGGCGCCAGCGCTGGCGTTCGGGCCCAGCGCGATTCCCTCGGGAAAGCTCGCATCCAGATCCATTTGTACGCTCGCCGCATCGTCCGGGACGACCTGCGGGCCGAACGGCGCCTCCGGTGCGGTTTCATCTTCAAATAAGCCACTTCGATTTAGGCCGGGCACCTGCGCCGAAGCGCTCCCCGTCCATATCAACAAGCTGACAGCTGCCACCCGCCACCGCATCATATCTCCCCCTGCTGCCAGAACCATACGTGGAATGAGACGGGCATTGCGCCCTTTCTATAGTCCCATCGGTCGCAGCACGGCCGTGTCGCAGACAAATTCACAAGCCCTTGATTTTATTAATAAGAAACCCAGCCCGCGCGACTGACCAGTGGTCCTGCTGGTCGAGCAGCACCACTTACTACGTCTGTCAGACGCATCTGCATCTTGAGACCAGAGACAGATCCGAGGAGTGCCGACATGAGGGGTAATCCAGGACAAGTGAGCATGTTTGCACCACGCGCTGTCGCCTACCTGCATGTAGTCCACGCGCGACCCACGCCGCTCTACAGGGCTCAGGACTGGTCGCATGGCGGTCGGTCGCTGACATCTCAAGCAGCCGACGCATGGCCGCACCGCGTAACTACTTCAGGCGGTCTGGCGCGGCGCTCTCTGGCGCGGCGCTCTCTGGCGCGGCGCTCTCTGGCGCGGCGCTCTCTGGCGCGGCGCTCTCTGGCGCGGCGCTCTCTGGCGCGGCGCTCTCGGGCGCGGCGCTGGTGACTGCAGACGCAGGCGCAGGCGCAGGTGGCGACTCCCAACGGGTCTGTGGCGCCAGATCGGGCTCGCCGGCGATGGCGAACAGCGCATCGCTCGCCGCGACCTGCCGATCGACGTCGGCGTCGTCGACTCGAATCAACGCCGAGATGGCGGGGCGGGCGGCGTCGCCGAGTCGGCCCAACGTGCGGGCGGCGATGGTGCCGGCGCGCGGATCGACGTCCTGCAGCATGCGCGCGATGCGATCCACCGATGCGCGCGCTTCGTTGGGGTGCTGGGGCAGAGCTCTGACGGCCGCGATGCGCACCGCGTCTTCAGAGTCGCTCAGCGCCCGCCGCAACGCCCGACCCGCGGCCGCGTTGCGCGTCTGTCGCAGCGCCGAGATCACCGCCAGCCGGCTCTCGACTTCGGGGGCGTCTAACGCCGCGATCAGCGCGTCGAGCAGCGCCTCTGGTTTGGCTTGCGGCGCCACCGCCCGCGCCGCCCGCGTGCGCGCCAGACCATCGGGCCCCGTCAACGCGGCGACCAGCCCGGCCAGCGCGTCGGCGTCGTTGGGATCGATCGCCAGCAGCGCCGCCAACGCGGCCACTCGAAGCCGCGGGTCGGCGTCGGTGCGGGCCTCGCGCAGGGCCGTCTGCGCGCCCTTGCCGTCAAGCCGACCCAGCGCCAGCACAGCCCAAGCGCGGCCCTTGATCCGCCTGCGCGTCAACGCCTGTTCAAGCGCGGGCACCCCGGCCGGCCCCAGCGCGACGACGGCATGCGTCGCGGCCTCGGCGACAGCCGGCACATCGTCGAGCATCATCTGGATCAACGCCCCCCGCGCCTTGGCCGCAGCCGGCCCATACATGGCCAGCGCCAACGCCGCGGCCTTGCGGTTGCGCGCGTCACTGTCGCCCAGGCGAGCGATGAGGGTGGGCAGCACCTCGGGGTCAGCATAGGGCCGCACGATGCGCATGGCGGCCAGCCGAAACTCGATCACCACCGACGCCAGCGAGATACGCACCGCCGCCGGCAGAGGCCGCGGCGGCTTGATCCGAAACGCCAGCGCAGAGAGCATCTTTTCGCGTCGTTTGACGCTGTCTGCTGCCGCGTCGATGGCGGCCGAGTCGCCCACCCGAGCGACCGCCGCGATCGCCTGTTCCACAACAGCGATGCTCAGGTCGCGCGTCGCCTTGACCAGCGCCGGCACGGCCGGTTGTGCGCCCTCGCCCACGCGGCCCAGCGCCCAGGCGGCGACGGCGCGGGCTTCATCGTCTTCATGATCGACCAGGCCCGCTACCAGCGCGGGCAATGCGGCCACCGCGCGCGGCCCCAACAAGCCCAGCGCGCGGCGAGCGGCTGCCCGCACCTCGACCTGGGGCTCTTGAGACGCCGCGATGAGATCCTGCACCACCATCGGATGGCCCGACCCGATTCGTCCCAGCGCGCGCGCCGCGAGCACACGCACCTCGGGCGCCGGATCACCTCGTAATGCTTCACGAATATGCTGCACATGGGCCGCGGCATATCGGCCATGCGTCGACAGCGCGTCGAGGCTCGCCGATCGAACCGCCGAATCGACTTGCCCCAAAAGAGCGCCCAGCGCGGGCACGTTGACCGGATCGACCAGATGAGCCAGCGCCGCGGCGGCATCGGCCTCTGCGCCTTGAACGCTCAACAACGCGCGCAGCTTCGTGATGAAAGGCAGCGCGTCCTCGCCCAGCGCGGCCGCTGCCGACGCGCCCGCCGCCCGCGTGGGCACATCGGACGCGTCCAACGCGGCGCCAATCGCCTCCATCACCGGCGGCAGAGGCCCTGCCAGGGCCAAGCTCTCGAGCATGACGCGTCGGTCGCCCTCGCCGGCCTGCAGCGCGGCCAGCAGCTGCTCGACCCCCGCCGGCCCGGCATACGCCAGCGTCTCAGCGGCCTCGCGCATGTCGAGAGGCTGCGCCGTCAGCTGCGCCCGCAGCTCCTCGAGCTCGGGTGCGGGCAGGCCCAAACTGATGATGAGCAAGGCAAGGACGGTCAATGATGAGAGCAAGCGCGCACAGGCCTTTCTTCGAGTCGTCGACCGCGACGGTAGAACAAACAACTGCCCCAGAACCGATTCGAAGAAAAGCAGAAGTTCCGCTGCACGCCAATGCACGCAGGCAGCGCTGCGCCTGTGCCCAATCTCTGATAAACACGCCACATGACCCGATCAGACAAAGCCGAGCGCATCATCGAGATTCTCGACGCGCTCTATCCGACGGTGCCGATCCCCCTCGACCACAGCGATCCGTACACGCTGCTGGTCGCGGTGCTGCTCAGCGCCCAATCGACCGACAAGAAGGTCAACGAGATCACGCCCGCGCTGTTCGCCGCGGCCAATACGCCAGCGGCCATGGCGGTGCTCCCGGTCGAGCAAATTCGCGACTTGATTCGACAAATCGGCTTGGCGCCCACCAAAGCCAAGAACATCAAGGCCCTCAGTCAGCTGCTCTTGGAGCGGCACGATGGCGTCGTGCCCGGCGATCTAGAGTCGCTTGAGGCGCTGCCGGGCGTGGGTCAT
>JBNMOZ010000680.1:0-3351 GCA_051276005.1 Bradymonadia bacterium
CCAGGCGGCGTGCAGCGTGAGCAGCCGCGCCTGATCGATCTGCGCTCTGGCTTCGGCGATGCGGTGGCGCCAGATCGACTGGGCGGCGATGGGCTTGCCGAAGGCTTCCCGAGACAAGATGCGTCGGCAGAGCACCTCGAGCGCGCGCTCGGCGGCCCCGACCAGGCGCATGCAGTGATGAATTCGACCCGGTCCGAGGCGGCCTTGGGCGATCTCGAAGCCGCGGCCAGGCCCCAGGATCATGTTCGCTGCCGGCACGCGCACGTTGTCGAAGAGCACCTCGCCATGGCCATGCGGCGCGTCGTCGAAGCCGAAGACGGGCAGCATGCGCTCCACCGTCACGCCGGGGGCGTCGCGGGGCACCAGGATCATCGATTGCTGGGCGTGCCGCGGCGCGTCTGGATCGGTCTTGCCCATCACGATCAAGATCGTGCACCGGGGATCGCCAATGCCCGACGTCCACCATTTGCGGCCGTTGATGACGTACTCATCGCCCACCGGCTCGATGCGCGATTGGATGTTCGTCGCGTCGCTGGAGGCCACGTCGGGCTCGGTCATGGCGAAGGCGGAGCGAATCTCGCCCTCGAGCAGCGGCGTCAGCCAACGCTCTTTTTGGGCCTCTGTGCCGTAGCGCACCAGCACCTCAATGTTGCCGGTGTCGGGCGCGTTGCAGTTGAACACCTCGGGCGCCCACAAGACGCGGCCGGTGATCTCGCACAGCGGCGCGTACTCGACGTTGCTCAGGCCGGCGCCCAGGTCGCTGTCGGGCAAGAAGAGGTTCCACAGGCCCGCGGCCCGCGCCTTGCCCTTGAGCTCCTCGATGAGCGGCAGCGTGGCCCAGCGATCGCCGGTGGCGACCTCGGCCGTGTAGCGCGCCTCGTTGGGGTAGACGTGCGCGGCCATGAAGGCCGTCAGACGGTCGCGCAGCTCAACGGCCCGCGCAGAGTGATCAAAGTTCATGGCGCCATCATGCGCGCCCTGTCGTGTTGTTGCCAGCCGAGCCGTTTGCCAGCGACCCGACAAAGCCGTAACCATGGGTCATGCTTCGCCTTCTGCCCATCACCTTCGCTGTGGCTGCCCTCGCTGTGGCCGCGCTCGCCTGCGATCCACCCGTAGATTCGACGCCGCTGGCGGGCGATCCGCGCGTCGGACAGCCGTTTGAGCCCGAAGCGCGCCCGCCGGCGGGCGATCCTGCGCCACCCGAGGCCGCGGAGCCCGCGCCGCCCGCGCCCGATGATCCACCGCCGCTGCGGCCTTTGCCCGAGGCCGGGCGCATGGTGCCGCCGCCGTTTCGCCACCCCGAGGCCGCGCGCGTCGTGGCGTTTGGCGACGTGCATGGCGATCTGCGGGCGGCGACCGCGGCGCTGACGACCGCGGGTGTGATCGACGACGCCGGGCACTGGTCGGGCGGCGAGACCGTGGTCGTCCAGGTGGGCGATCAGCTCGATCGCGGCGACGATGAGCGCGAAATCCTCGAGTGGTTCGAGCGCCTGGCCGACGAGGCCGACGCCGCCGGCGGCGCCTTCTATGTGCTGCTGGGCAATCATGAAGTCATGAACGTCAGCGGTGACTTGCGCTACGTGACGCCGGGCGGGTTCGACGACTTCGACGACGAGCGGCGCGCCTTGCCCCCCGAGCGGCAGGCGACGCAGCGCGAGCGACAGGGGCGGGTCGCGGCGTTCGCGCCGGGCGGTCGATATGCGCGGCTGCTGGCGCGGCACAACCTGGTGATGCAGGTGGGCGACAGCCTGTTCGTGCATGGCGGGCTGCGGCCCGATCACGTCGACTATGGCCTCGATCGTATCAACCGCGAGACCCAGGCCTGGATGCGGGGCGAGGCGCAGCAGCCGGGCATCCTCACCGACGCCAACGCCCCAATTTGGACGCGCTACCTCAGCTACACCCCCACGGCCGCAGACTGCGCCGACCTCGACGCGGTGCTCGCCCAGGCCGGCGCAATGCGGCTTGTCGTCGCCCATACCGTGCAGATCGAGGGCATCACCGCGGGCTGCGACGATAAGGTCTGGCGCGTCGACACGGGCATGGCGTCGTACTATGGCGGGCCCATCGAAGTGCTTGAAATTATTGGGGCACAGGCCGTCCCGATTCGCTGAGTGGCGGGGGCGGGGGTTGTACAGTTGATTCGACACGCCGCGTTCTGAATACTGCGTTGACCGTGCGAAACCCACTGCCCATGTTTGCTCTCCTCCCTGGCCTGCTGACCACCGCGCTGGTGGCGTGCGAGGAGCCTCCGCCGCCCGCGGCTCCGGGGTTGGCCCCGAGCCAACCGCTGCCCACCACTCAGGCGCCAGCGCGCCCTGAGTGCGACCCGCGAGCGACGCTTGATCCGGGGCCGGCTTTGGCGCGGCGCCTGTCGCGCATCGAATACGACAACACGGTGCGCATGCTGCTGGGCGATGACGTCGATCTGGCGCGGGCGTTCACGCCTGAAGAAGAGATGCTGGGCTTCGACAACAACGCCCGCACGCTGTCGGTCACCGCGGTGCATGCCGAAGAGTTCATGGGCGCCGCCGAGACCCTGGGCTTGCGCGCTGCCAACCGGCTGCCCGCGCTGCTGCCCTGCGATCCGGCGCGCATTGGCGAGCGTGAATGCGCCACGGCGTTCATCGACACCTTCGGCATGCGCGCGTGGCGCCGACCGCTGGGGGCCGACGAGCTCGCCGGGTTGGCGGGCGTGTACGACGCCGGGGCCGAGGTCGATGGCTTCGCAGGTGGCGTAAGCCTGGTGCTCGAGGCGCTGCTGCAGTCGCCCCACTTCCTGTATCGCGTCGAGGTGGGCGCGCCGCATCCCGAGCGGGCCGATCTGGTCGAGCTGACCCAGTATGAGCTGGCCTCGCGGCTGTCCTACTTGCTCTGGCGTTCGATGCCCGACGACCGGCTCTTCGACGCCGCCGCGCAGGGCATCCTCGACCAGCCGTCGGTGCTGCGCGCGCACGCCGAGCGCATGCTCGCTGACCCCAGGGCCGAGGCGGCGATCTGGTCGTTCTTCGAGCAGTGGCTGCGCATCGACGAGATCATGGGCGTCGAGCGCGATGTGCGTGACTTTCCTGACTTCGACGCCCGCATCCAGCAGCTGATGTATGACGAGACGCGGCACTTCGTGAGCGCCATCGTCGACGATCCCGCGCTGAACATGGTCGACTTCTTTGGCGCACCCTTTACTTTTGCAAATCAGGAGCTTGCCGAGTTCTACGGGTTAGGCGACTCGGTGCTCAAGTCGATGCGCGGCGCTGAATTCATGCAGATCGCCTTGGACGGCGCGCGCCATGGTGGCGTGCTGACCCAGGGCGCCTTGATGACGGTGACGGCGAAGGCGCGCATGACCTCGCC
>JBNMOZ010000681.1:0-3348 GCA_051276005.1 Bradymonadia bacterium
CGCGTCAGCCGCTGCGCCGACAACCAAGGCCGCTGCCCCCGCGTCAGCCGCTGCGCCGACCACCAAGGCCGCTGCCCCCGCGTCAGCCGCTGCGCCGACCACCAAGGCCGCTGCCCCCGCGTCAGCCGCTGCGCCGACCACCAAGGCCGCTGCCCCCGCGTCAGCCGCTGCGCCGACCACCAAGGCCGCTGCCCCCGCATCTGCCGCTGCCCCGATGACCAAGGCCGCTGCCCCTGTGACGGCTGTGAATGTCGGCGCGTGCCCTGGCTCTGGCTCCTGTAACCTGGCCTGCTTGATGGGCAACTGCACCCAGGCCTGTCCGACCGGTCGCACCTGCACTTTCGCTTGCCCCGGTGGCAAGTGCGAGCAGAGCTGCGCAGACGGTTCGGTGTGCGTCTTCACCTGCAACGGCGGCGACTGCACTCAGGCGATCAACGCCGCCTCGCAGAAGGCGACCCTCAGCTGCAACGGCGGCAAGTGCACCCATAAGATTGGCGCCGGCGCCAAGGTGCTCAAGAGCTGCCTGGGTGGCGGCTGCCGCTGACAGGCTGACGCAGCCTGCGGTTGTCGATGAGGCGCGTCGCGCCATACCGCACGGCGACCGCCACGACCACATCCCGCGACGCCGCCTCGAACAGCACGCTCAAGTCGTCGGCGCCCCGCACCTCGATGTAGTCGATCTCTGCGCCCCGAATTCGTGCCCGAACGTGCTGCGCCAACCCGGCGGGATCGCGTTGACCGCCCCGCCACGCGGCCTCGGCGGCGTCGAGGGCCTGATGCAAGCTCAACGCATCGCGGCGTTCATCGGCGCTCAAGTAGACGTTGCGGCTACTCATGGCCAAGCCATCCGCCTCGCGCACTATCGGATGCCCGACGATCTCTACGGGCACATCGAGATCGCGCACCATCTGCCGAATCACGGCCAGCTGCTGGTAGTCCTTCTCGCCAAAGACGGCGACGTCCGGCCCGACGATATTGAGCAGCTTGAGCACGATCGTCGCCACGCCCGTGAAATGGGCAGGACGCGTCGCGCCGCACAGTCCGGTCGCCAAACCAGGGACGCTCACGCGGGTCTGCGCGCCCGCTGGATACATCGCCTCGACGGTGGGCAAGAAGACTGCCGCGCAGCCCGCCGAGCGCGCCTTGGCCAAATCGCCCGCGCGATCTCGCGGGTAGGCGTCGAGATCCTCACCGGGCGCGAACTGGGTCGGGTTGACGAAGATGCTGGTGATGACGCGATCGGCCCGCTGCCCGGCGGCCGTCATCAAGGCCAAATGACCGGCATGCAACGCACCCATCGTCGGCACCAGCGCGACCCGCTCTTTGGCCTGCCGCGCCTCAGCGACGAACGCCCGAACCGCGCCGATCGACTCGAGCAGCTTCATCTCCGCGGCGCGCATCAGTGGCTGCCCTGCATCAATGACTGTGCTGGGCCGTGGGGAAGTCTCCGGCGCGCACCTCACGCGCATATGCGCCGATCGCGCCGACGACCCGCTCTTGTAAGTTTTCGTACTTCTTGAGGAACTTGGGCGTGAATCGGTCGTCGAGGCCCAACAGATCGTAGAGCACGAGCACCTGTCCATCGCAGTCTGGGCCAGCGCCGATGCCAATCGTGGGCACACCGATCGCCTCGGTGACCTGTGCGGCGAGCTCTTTGGGGATGCCCTCGAGCACGATCGAGTAGGCCCCGGCCTGTTGCAGGCAGCGCGCGTCGTTGAGCAGCTTCTCAGCCGCGCTCACAGTGCGCCCCTGAATGCGATAGCCGCCCATCTGATGCACCGATTGTGGCGTCAAACCCAAGTGACCCATGACCGGGATGCCGGCCTCGGTCATGCGCAACACGCACGCCGCGATGTGCTCGCCGCCTTCGAGCTTGACCGCCTGCACGTTGCCCTGCTGCAGCAAACGCGCGGCGTTCGACACCGCGTCATCGGGGCTGGCCTGGTACGAGCCGAAGGGCATATCGCCCACCAAATGCGGGCGCTGGCAGCCGCGAGCGACGGCGCGTGCGTGGTAGATGATGTCGTCGAGCGTCACGGGGATGGTGTGCTCATGGCCTTGGATGACCATGCCCAGCGAGTCGCCAATGAGGACGGCGTCAACCTCGGCGGCCTCGACCAGCCGGGCGAACGTGGCGTCATAGCAAGTGACCATGACGATCTTCTCGCCCTTACGGGCCTTCTGCTGCAGAGCACGCGTGCTGATGCGGCGCATATGCGGTCCTTTCGTCCTGGGCGTCCCGGGTCTAAAACCACGGGGAGGCGCTCCTGGCGATCGAATCTACTGACTGATAACAAGGCTGCCGGTCACGCGCCGCGGATGCAGCCCCCGCGTACACGGGTGGCCACTCCCCAGGGGATCGACGCGGTGAGCATAGCATGTCGGCGCGGACCATGTCGGCGCGGGCCGAAGCTGATATGCTCGCCGAATGCACCGCATCGCGCTCATCCTCTGCTTGACCGGCGTCTCGATCCTCGCCTGCGGCGGCGGCGGCAATCGTGGCGTCGCCCCGCTGGTCGACGGCACGGGCCTCTTCCTGCTGCGCTACAATCCCCCCGGTTGTCTCGCGAGCCGGCCCGAGCTGCATGTCGAGGTCAAGACGCCCCAGGGATGGGAGCGCGTCGCGCTGGATCCCCCGGCCGATGACGACGTCGACCTCGTCTCGCCGCTGATGGCCCGGTTTGAGGGCGATCCCCATGCGCAGGTGCGTATCGAAGCCCGCTTCACCACCGGGATCGTGACCTTTGTGGGCGGGCACGCCAGTCGAATTTTGCGCGTGCTCACCCTCGATCCCCCTGCTGAAGAGGCCCTGTGAGCGAGCCACCCGACCGTCCCACTTTTTCTGTCGAGTTCGTCAAAGGCGAAGAGCGCTGGCATGTCGAGGTTGAGCCCGAGACAAACCTGCTCGAAGCGTCCCGCGTCTGCGGCGCGCCCGTGCAGACCCTGTGTCACGGCATCGCCGCCTGCGTGCAGTGCAAGGTGCGCATCATCGAGGGCAAGGAGGCCCTCTCGCCGCCCGAAAACCTCGAGAAGGACCGCATCGGCAACACGTATCACATCACCGGTGAACGCCTCGGCTGCCAGGCGCGGGTGCGCGGTGACGTGATCGTCGAGGTGCTCGAAGCCCGCCTGCCCCGCCGCGCCCGCGGCAGCCGTCGTCGATAGCGACCGAGCAGCCACCCCGTGCACATCGGCCCCTACCGCGTCTTACGTGTCCTCGCCCGCGGCGGCATGGGCGAGGTGTGTCTGGCGAGCCTCGAGCGGCCCGGTGGGTTTCGTAAGCTGGTCGCGCTCAAGCGCGCCCTGCCTGAGTTTGCGGCCGATCCGGCGTTCAGCGCGATGTTCCAG
>JBNMOZ010000682.1:0-3348 GCA_051276005.1 Bradymonadia bacterium
CGGCATGCCGCGCACGCCGGGCACCACGCCGCCATTGTCTTCGGTGTGCCGGGCGAGCATCGCGCTGACGATGAGCGGCGTCTTGCCATCGGAGCCGGCAGAGAAGACGCTGCGGCGCGCGCCGGTCATCGCGTCGCGGATGCCCGACGCGATGCCCTGATAGGTCGCCAGGTTGAGCCCGCGCGGGCCAAACCCGAAGCCGCCGGTGTTGCCCGGCCCACCGTCACCATGCGCGAGCTCTGCGTCGCTGTGGCAGTGCCAGCAGACCTTGCGAAAGACGCGATCGCGCACTTCGGGCCAGCGCACCGGGCGCGTGAGCGCAGCCGGCGCTTGCACTGCGATGGGCACGCTGGGGGGCAGCAAGGGCGCCGAGAGAATCCACGCCGCGATGTCGCGTGCGTCCTGCGCGGTCAGCCCAAAGTCGGGCATCGCGGTGTCGGGCTTTAGCTTTGGGGAGTGCTGCAGCCAGGCGACGAGCGCATCGCGTCGAAAGCGCGCGCGGGTGTGGCTCAATTCGGGCGCCAGCAGCAGCCCGCGGGCCATATTCGCGGGGGTGATGGGCGCGGTCAGGGGGGCGCTCGTGGGCCTATCGCGCGTGTAGAAGCGGTGGCATGTCGCGCAGCCGAGGGCCTCATAGCGGGCCTTGCCGCGGGCGGGATCACCGGTGGCAGGCGCGGCTGTTGTGGGCGCCGGTGTGATGCAAGCAGGCGCCAAATAGGCGGCGATGCGTCGGGCCTGCTCGGCGCTTATCGCCAGCCGCGGCATGCTCGCGGGCAGGGCGGGGCGCAGATCGCGCGGGTGCTGCAGAAAGTCTGCGATCCAATCCGCCCGCAGCCGCTCGCCGACGCGGGTCAACGAGGGCACATAATTGAGGCTCTGCAGGTTGCCGATCCACTTCGCGAGCGTCTCGGGCTTCGCCTCGAAGCGGCCCTCGATGATCGCGCGATGACACCCCAGGCATTGCTTCTCTTGGGGCGGCTGGCCCGCGGCGAGGCCCGTATGGCACCGATTGCATTCGAAGTGGGCGACGAGGGCGGCTCCATCGCAGCCGGCGCAGCCGGGGGTGGGCGGCGCGGCGAGCTGCGCGATGAGCAGCAGGGCGATCATCGGATCGCGGCCGGGGGCAGAACGCATCGGGCGGGCGTCGTGTACGACACGCATCGCTTCAAGGCGCCCTCAGCGCTCTCGGGTTTGCCCGCAGCAGCGCGCAGCCGGGCCAAAGCAATCCAGGCGTCTGCCTCGCCGATCAGGTCGGCCGTCGCGAGCGATTCGAGCATGTCGCGCGCCTTGCTTGCTTGCTTGGGATCGCCCGCCAGCGCCTCGGCGTAGCGGGCCTTGCGCAGCGGATCGTCGGGCTTGAGTCGCGCCAACCGACCCAACGCGGTGGTCGCCATACGGCGCACCTGGCGCTGTCGATTCTTGGTCGCCGGCCGGCCGGTCTTGGGGTCGTAGCGATGCGCGCGAACGGTGACGATGGCGACGAGCCCCCACGCCTTCTGACCCAGGGCGGGGTCGGTCGAGATGCGGTCAGGGCGCATGATCGCCTGCTTGCCGTACAGCGCCCGCAACGCTTTGAGCGCCTTGACCGCCTCACCGCGTTGCAGCGTGGCTTCGATGAGGGCGATGCTCTTGACCTCGTTATCAGACGAGAGGCGCACCTCATTCCAGCACGCCAGAGTGAGCGTCGGCGTGAGAGTCAGGGTGAGAATCAGGGCGACGAGAAGGCCGCGCATCAGCTGCCGCCGAGGCCTGGACCGATCGTGCAAACGGTGGCGTCGACGGCCATCGCTTTGCAGCGAGTCAGGGCCGTCGCGGCGCCACTGGCGTCGGCTTTCGAGGTGCGAATCTTCGCGAGGGCCAGCCAGCCGTGGGCGTCGGGCATCAGGTCGGCCTTCGCCAAGCCGTCGAGGGCCTTGAACGCCGGATCGATGATGCCGCCTGCGATTTGTGCTTCAGCGCGCCATGAGACCGCGATCGGGGAGTTCTTGGCTGTCTCGGCATAGCCGATGAGCTCGCCCAGCGCCCAAACCAGGTTGTTCTGCTTCGGCTTCGCCGACTTGGCGGACTTCGCGCCCTTCGCGCCCAGCGAGCGCGGCACCGGCTGGCGCTTGAGGGGGAGGGTGTCGCCCGAGCGGACGATAGCGATCGCGGCCACGGCCCGCGCCTTTGCGACAGCCGGGTTGTCGGGGTTGGTCGACTTCACGCCGCGGGGCAGGGCCGCGTCGAGCGTGTGCAGGACAGCCGCATACTTGCCGATCGCGAGCTGCCCTTCGGCCTTGGCGATGGCTTTGACCACCATATCGGTGTCGATACGCACCCCGTTGACGCAGGCGCTGCCTACGCTCGGCAGGGCAAACATCAGGCTCAGAACGATCATTGCAGTCTTCATCTTGCGCTCCTAATTTCGGCTACAGCGGCAAATCAAGCGGTCGGCAGGCGACGCGCATCCAATCTCTTCAGTGAGCACGCAGCCGTCGTTTGATGACCAGGCGAGCTGGCAAACGCCGGCACCGGCGATGCAGACCTGAATGCAGCTCGCTGCACCCTCCACGGCCACCTGACAAAAAGGATCTCCATTGGTGTGCACGCCGATGTCGCAGGTCTGCCCGCCAAACGCCGCGCACTCCTCACCCACCTCGGTGTCGCAGGCGCCGCCCCGGCAAAGGCCCTCGTCCATTTCGCCGCAGATCGCGCCATTGGGGGCTGCGACGATCTCGGGGCCGACCTGACCGGCGCAGCCATCAAACGTCGTGCAGGGCTCCACGAGGGTGGCGATGGTCGCGCGCATCGTCTCGCCGCAGGCTGTCGCGTCGTCGGGATCGCGGCACGAGCCGGGGCCCAAGCAGCGCCCATCGGTGAGCATGGGGCGCACCACCACGCAGCGATCGCCTTCACGCTCATAGGTGGCCCGGTTGCGGCAGTTGAGCTGCGGGCAGTCATCGTCATCGTCGGCGAGATCGGGCTGGCCGCAGTCGTTGCAGACCTCGCAGAGGCCCAGATCGGCGCCCGGCTGGCAGGTGGGCGCGACGCCGCCGCAGTCGTCGGCGCCGCCTTGCCCCATCATGCCACCGGGCATGCCGCCTTGGCCCATCATACCACCGACGCCGCCGGCGCCGCCTTGGTCGATGGCGCCGCCGACACCGCCGGCTCCGCCTTGACCCATGACGCCGCCAGCGCCCCCGACGGGCGGCGCAGGCACCATGAACTCGGCGGTGGCGTCGGGCGCGCCCGCGTCCTCTTCAACAAAGCCCTGCACGGCGCAGCCTACGGCCAAGATCGCGGTCAGCAGGGCGAATGTCGACGCCTCGCATATCAGCGCGCTGGTTCTTCGAAGTCTCTGCCCCATTA
>JBNMOZ010000683.1:0-3336 GCA_051276005.1 Bradymonadia bacterium
GCCTCTTGGCGGTTCGACTCGGCGTGGATGACCTCGATGTACAGGTAGGGCGCCGAGCCGACCGTGTTCGGGCTGACCAGATCGGCGTTGATGCTGAGCTTGAAGCGATCGTTGGGCCGCACCGCATAGGCCGAGAGCGCCGATATGGTGCCGTCGGTCGCGCCCGCCTTCTTCAGCCGAATCAGGGCGTCGGCGTCGGCGAGGGCGAGCACGCCGCGGGTGCGCATCATCTCGCGCAGCGCCGGCTCCCCCACCCCGGCTTTCGCCAGCTTCTCGAGCTCTTCGAGCTTGAGCGGCAGGCTGTTGCTGGCGCGTTGGATGCGCTCCCAGATTGCCGGATCTTCCGTCTTGAAGCTTTGCAGATTGATCGGGGACGCGCCGGCGGTTGCGAGGCCAAAGGCCGCGAAGCCGAGGACGAGTGACAGAGCATGTCGCATGGGAAACTCCTATAAGGCTGCCCCGACGATGCTTGTCATGCCTCGATTATTCAATGTGACGTCGCGATTTGCTGCTGGTCTTGCGCCGGGTCGCCCCCATCGCTGCGCAGCTGACCGGGCTTCGCCGACGCTCGCATTCGCGCGCCACGGCTTCGAGGCGACGCGGCAAAAGCAGCCGGCGCCGATGCCCTCAGCGCTTGCGGCGCTTGCGGCGGGCTTGCTTGGACTTCGCGCGCCGCTTCAAGACCCGCAGGTTGCTCGCGTGGCGCATGACGATGAGCGCCAGCAGCCCCAGGGTGAGCATCTGTACGGGGAATGGCTGACCGTCGACGCGCGCGAGCACCACGAAGAGCGCCGCAGCGGCCAGGCTGCCGATGGCCGGGATGCGCGTGAAGAAGACCAACGCGATCCACGCCATGACCGCGAGCAGCACCACAACCGGGGCAAAGACCGCCAGCGCGCCGAAGCTGGTCGCCACGCCCTTGCCGCCCTTGAACTTCAAGAAGATCGAGAAGCAATGCCCTACGACGGCCATGCCGCCCGCGAGCACGGCCACCTCAAGACCGGCGATCCACAGCGCCGTCCACGCCGGGATGACGCCCTTGACGACGTCGAAGAGGAGCGTGGCAGCGCCCAGCTTTCGGCCCAGCGTGCGCGTCACGTTGGACGCCCCGGTGTTGCCGCTGCCGCCCTCACGGGGATCGACGCCGACGAGCCGCCCGAGCATGACGCCGGTCGGGATGCTGCCGAGCAGGTAGCCGAAGAGCGGAAAAGCGAACCAGTGCCAAGTCATCTGCACCTCATGATTTGCGTATGGGATGCTGCCGTGACCCCAAGGAGATGCTGGGCCGAACGCCCGGCAGACGCGCAGTGCATACCGGATCGACGACCAGGATGACAGCACCGGGCAAAACTGGCGGGCCTTCGGGCCACCACGCAACAACGCCTCTCGACCCTTCAGTTAGGCCCGCGCGCCGCAGCAGCACTTGCCTCCAACGACGCGGCTCACTACCGTCCTGCGCGATGACCGCCTCTGCCCCAACACCGCGCCCCCCAACGCCACGTACGCTCGGCTTCAACATCGGCCCCGTCCGAGTCGAGCCTGGCACCGTGCTCGCGCCGATGGAGGGCATCACCGACCGCGAATTTCGCATGCTCATCCGCGAGATGGGCGGCTGCGGGCTGACGGTCACCGAGTTCATCTCGTCGGACCAGATCACCAACAAGAACAAGAACGCCTGGGCGATGGCCGAGCTGGATCCGGCCGAGTTGCCCGTCGCGATCCAGATCTACGGGCGCCATCCGACCAACATGGCGGCGGCGGCGCAGTACTGCGAAGGCGTCGGCGCGCATGTGGTCGATCTCAACTTCGGCTGCCCCAGCAAGCAGGTGACGAGCGGCTGCAGTGGCTCGGCCCTGATGCGTGAGCCTGCTCTAGCGCGGGAGATGTTCGCGGCCGTGCAGGCGGCGGTGTCGATCCCGTGGACGGTGAAGATGCGGCTGGGCTGGGACCACGACGTGCTCAACGCCCCCGAGATCGCGCACATCGCCGAGAGCGAAGGCGCCAGCGCGGTGACCGTGCACGGACGCACCCGCATGCAGATGTATCGCGGCGAGGCTGATTGGCGGGCGATCCGCGCCGTTAAAGACGCCGTGTCGGTGCCGGTGATCGTCAATGGCGACATTCTCACCGTGGCCGACGCGGTCAAAGCGCTCGACGAGTCGGGGGCCGACGGCGTCATGGTCGGCCGCGGGTCGATGCGCGATCCGTGGATCATGCGCAGGATCGCCGACCACTTTGCGGGGCGCGTGCCCTATGAGCCGCCATTGACGGCGCGCCGCGACACGTTGCTGCGGTATTTCGAGCTGCTACGGGCCGCGAGCCGCTCCGACCGCAAGGCCATCGGGCGCATGAAGAAGGTCACCGGCTACTTCACGCGCGGCCTGCCCTTTGGGCCCGAAGTGCGCACGCGCATCTTCCACAGTCACGCGGTGGACGCGATCTACGATGCCGTCGGCGAGTACTTCGATCGGCTGGCCGACGCCGACATCGCCGATGGCTTCTCCACGGTGCATGCGCTCGAGGTCGAGGCCTTTACGCCCAAGGCGAAGGCCGGCCCGTGACCGACGCCGCCCGGACGGATGCCGAGTGGCTGGCCCAGCAGGTTCGGGCCTTCGGCGCCGTCGCGGGTACGGTCCATCGGCGACACGGCATGCATCTCGAGTTGACGGCGGCGCAGAACATCCCGCCGGCGGTTGAGGCGCTGACGCAGACGATCCCAGCCGGCAAGGGCATGGCGGGTCTGGCGTGGTCGCGCGGCGCCTCGGTGCAGACCTGTGATCTCAAGACCGACGAGACCGGCGACGTGCAGCCAGGCGCCCGCGCGGTCGACGCCAGCGCGGCGATCGCGGTGCCGGTGTTCAACGCAGTCGACAGCGTGCGGGCGGTCGTGGGGCTCGCCTTTGCGCAGACCGACGCGCTGTCCGTCGCGACGATCACCGCCCTCGAAGCGGCCGCTGCCGGCCTGCCAAGATGAACCCAGTTGGCAACGTCGAGGCATCCACAAACCGCATAAACCGCATAAACCGGTCAAGAATACGTAGAAACAACTTGATCACCCCGCGACCCGGCGGTTAATCCCCTAGTCTCAACGCCTTGGCATCGACTCCGAAAGGTGCGCCCTTGGACCATCTCGCCCGACTCGAAGCGCAGAGCATCTATATTCTGCGCGAGGCCTACGCGAACTTCAAAAACCTATGCATGCTCTGGTCTGTCGGCAAAGACTCGACCGTCATGCTGTGGTTGGCGCGCAAAGCCTTCTTCGGGCACGTGCCCTTCCCGCTCGTGCACATCGACACCAGCTACAAGATCCCCGAGATGATCGCCTTTCGCGACAAG
>JBNMOZ010000684.1:0-3334 GCA_051276005.1 Bradymonadia bacterium
CAGCCCCTGCGCGGCGTGCATGCGCACCTGGCCGTCGGCCGGTCCGGTCAGCAACGTCATCAGGATCTCGACGGTTTGGGCGTCGGCGCAGGTGGCCATCAAGCGCGTTGCCTCAGCGCGCACCTCGGCGATCGCGTGCTGTTGAGCGACCGTCGCCAGCGCGGCCGCAGCCCCGTCGAGCTTGCCCAGCGCCAACTGCTTCAGCGCGGCGTCTCGGTTGCCAATGTTGGCGCCGTTGATTTGCTGGAGCAGGACCGACAGGCCGGTTGGCGCTGCCGCAGGCTCAGACACCGCGCCGGTCTGCAGATCGATCGTCACCATGCGGTCTCGCCGCATCGGCGCGCCACGGCCCGCCTTGAATCGCAGGGTCGAGCCGCTCAGCGTTGGCGCGTCGAGAACAACGCCGACCTGCGGCAACAGGTGCGCCGCCGCCTGGGCCAACCTTGCAGCGTCGCCCGCAAGACGCGGGGCCACCACCGTGAACCCGGCTGCCCCCTGCTCGACCGCGCCATCGACGACAACCACCCCAATACTGACGTCCTTGGGTGGCCCAGAATGCTGCACGACCCCAAACAGATCGACGCCCTTCGTCAGCGGCACAGGCCCCATCAAGCTGCGACCGGGGAAGGCAGCCTGGACACGTTCACGCGGACTCATCGGCTCTCCTGTGGATGGAATCGAGGCGGGCGTCGATCCGATCGACGTCGGCGCAGGCGGCCCGGCGTTGGTCTCGCGCGTGCACGCGGTCAACGCGATGAGATGGATGGTCCATGCCAGGTGACGCGTCACGCCGTCACCTCGGGTGGGGGCGGCATGCCGCGCCCGATGAGGGTGCCAATGCCGCAATCGATCGCGAGATCACCTGGCTGTCCGCAGGGCTCAGCATCTCGATAGAGGGTACGCGGCGCAGGCAGGTCGATGGCGTTGTCGCCGCGGCGCATGAAGATCAGGGCGGCGGGCGTGACCCGATCTAGAAAAAGCGGCTGGTCGAATTGAAGCCCCAACATACGCATCACCACGAGCTTGGTGCCTTCAAGGCGTCGATCATCGAGGCCAACCTCATTCGTCCACCCAGGTCGTGTAGGTGGCGTGCTTCTGCCACGCGCCACACAGCGGCTCAGCCTGCCACTTTTTCATGATGCCCATCGAGTTGTCGACCGCGTGGCCGATCTCATGGCGCAACGTGGCGTTGAACGTGCTGACGGTCTGGCCGGCGTAGATTGGGTTTGTGGCAGCGCCCGCGTTCTGGGCGAGCTCTCCGTCGTTGGGATAGCCCATCATGATGTCGAAGCAACCCGGGCGTTCGCGTCAACGCTGAAGCGTCGGCTGATCATCTTCTCGAGAGTGGGCACGTCGCTCTCGCCTGCCGCTGGCAAGAACCACTTCTTCAGGTTCGCCTGCGTGTCGACCCTCATGGCCGACCCCTCCGGGACGCCTGCGATGAGCTTGTCAACGTGGCCAGCCGCCTTGACCTTGGTTTAGTTGCCCGCAAAATCGGCGTTGGGCTGGGTGACTGCCGCGAGGAACCCGGCCGGCCCCATGCCCATGTACGCCATCGAGATGGCCATCGCGGTAGCGAAGATGTCGCCGACTGCCGCGTCGTCCTTGCCGTAGGTTTCGACCATGTCCCGCGTGGCTTTGGGGCAGCGTGTTCGAGATCGCCGTGGCGGCGTTCGCGGCCGCGAAGACCCGTTCAAGGTAAGGATGGTTGGAGTCATCGGTCACGAGGGCCGCGCGCTCGGCCTGCGTCATCTTGCGCAGCTCCGCGAGCGCCTTGACCGGATCGACCGCGACCAGACCCATCCAGTGCGTGCTCGCCGCCTCTTTGAAGTCACCCGCCGCATCGCGCGCGATGGGTGCCGCCTGTTGACTCACTTCGCCAACATGCCCGCCCTGCGCGACCGTCTCGGCAGCCGCTTCGGCCTCATTCTCAGCGCCCTCACCCGGCGACGACACCCGCGTCTGGGTGTCGTCGGACCCTTGTTTGACGTGCGTCAATTCGTGCGCCAGCAGGGTGCGGCCCGCGTCTGAGCCCGGGGCATACTCGCCCGCCCCGAAGAAGACATCGTTGTTGTTCGTGAACGCGTGCGCGTTGAGCTCCTTGGATGCCTGCGCCGCGGCCGAGTCGGTGTGCACGCGGACCCCTGTGAAGTCGGCCCCCAAGGACGACTCCATGTCAGCGCGCACCGAGTCGCCCATGGGTTGGCCACTGCTGTTCTGCTGGGCCGTCTGCAGCCCGGCTGCGATCCCCGGCGGCTCCAATGCGCGCTTCGCGGCCGGCGAGCAGTCGCGCTGCACCCTTTGCACCTTCGAGGTGCACATTCTGCACCCCTACCTTTGACGTTGGCCCGCCTTACCCCAGGGGATAAGGGTTTGCGACGCTCGGCGGCCCTGGCACGCCCGTTGCGATGCATCTTGGTCGTCACCCAACCCAACCAAGGAGCCTGTGATGTCTCGCCACTTCATCTCGTACGCCGCCCTCGCCCTGATGAACCTGACCGCCTGCCAGGGCCCGCCGCCCCCTCCGCCCCCCGGTGGCCCTGGCGGCGCCACGATGCGGCCCGCCGAGCCCGTCGGCGAGGTCGAAATGCTGCCCGATACGCCACCGACCGAGTCGGTACCCACCGGCTTGACCCTCATTGAGCTGCCCGGCGGTGCCTTCGAGATGGGCATCGATGGCGGCGCCGATAACCCGACGCGCGCCGTGACCCTCTCGCCCTTCGCCATGGGGGAGACCGAGGTCACGAACCTGCAGTACCTCGAGTTCCTCGACGCGGCGCTCGCCGCCGGCGAGATCGAGGTTGAGCGCATCGCGGCAAACAGCCCGGCCGGCAGCACCGACGATCTGTACGTGCTCGGCAGCGCCACGGGCCGCCACCCAGGCGCGCAGTACGTGCAGCTCAGCGCGGTCGGCGGCACCACCCACGCCGGCGACCCGGAGCACGCCATGAACCGCAGCTTCATCGTCTATGACGAGGCCATCGGCTTCGACCTGGCCGACGCGACGGCGGCCGACTTGCCCGTCAACTGGATCAAGTGGCACGGCGCCGACGCCTTCGCCGACTTCTTCGGGCACCGGCTGCCCACCGAGGCCGAGTGGGAGTACGCCGCCAGCGCGGGCGGCGTGCTGCCCTACGCGACGACGGATGGCGAGATCAGCGCCTCGGCGGCGAACTACAACGGTGACCAGCCCGGCGTCTACAACCCGGACGGGCATGTGTTCGAGGTCAAGGCGCAGGCCGCCAACCCCTGGGGCCTGTACGCCATGTCGGGCAACGTCTGGGAGTGGTGCTCGGACTGGTACGACCCTGACTTCTACAGCGATGGCTCGCTG
>JBNMOZ010000685.1:0-3325 GCA_051276005.1 Bradymonadia bacterium
TTATTCCCGTCACGTCTGCGTGTAGTTTCGGACGGTTCAGGCAAACCGTCAAGGAAAGAGTGCCATCAAACACTTAGCATGCGAATCCTCAAGGGCTCCTTTGGGCCCGGGCTCACAAATCGACGGCATACTCTTTGATCTTGTAAAGCAGAGCTCTGTGAGAGATTTCAAGCAGTTCAGACGCCCGTGTCCGGTTGCCCTCGGTGCGCGTCAATGCGCGCCTTATGAGCTCCTCTTCAATGATGCGCGTAGTCTTCTTGATACTGAGCTCTCCGCTCGCAAGGCTCATTCGGATTCGATCCGACGCCTGCCTGATGCGCTCCGGTAAATCGTCCACGCCGATCGTATCGGTCTCTGCGAGCACGATGCTGCGCTCGACCGCGTTCTCGAGCTCGCGCACATTCCCCGGCCACTCGTGCTGCATCAGCATCTTCATCGCGTCGGGCTCGATGCCCTTGCAGTCGGTCCCGAGTCGCTCGTTGATTCGGGCCACGAAATGTTCAAGCAGCAAGGGGATATCGCTGCGACGATCCCGCAGGGGTGGCAGCTTGAGCGGCAGCACATTGAGGCGATAGTAGAGGTCTTCGCGGAAGCGGTTTTCACTGACCTCTTCGGCCAGATCGCGCACCGTCGCGGCGATGATGCGCACGTCAACCGGGCGTGCTTTGGAGTCGCCGACGCGCCGGATCTCGCCCTCTTGCAACACGCGCAGCAGCTTGACCTGCAGGCTCAGCGGCAGCTCGCCGACCTCATCGAGGAACAGGGTGCCGCCGTCGGCCTCTTCGAACAGGCCCGTGCGGTTGCGGGTGGCGTCGGTGAATGCGCCGCGCACATGACCGAACAGCTCGCTCTCGAGCAGCGCCTCGGGGATCGCGCCACAGTTGATGGGCACGAACGGCTTGCTCTTGCGCACGCTGTTGAAGTGCAGCGCCTTGGCGACCAGCTCTTTGCCAGTGCCGCTCTCACCGGCCAGCAGCACGGTCGTCTTGTAGTCAGCGACCTTGCGGATGGTGCGAAACACCCGGTTCATCGGGTCGGAGCGCGCGATGATGCCCGCGAACCCGTATTCCTCACCGATCGCGGCCTTGAGGCGCCCAACTTCGGCCGCCAATTCGCGTTGCTCAAGGGCCCGGCGCAGCCGAAACAGCACCTCATCGGCCCGAAACGGCTTGGAGATATAGTCGTACGCGCCATGAGCGACCGCTTTGAGCGCGGTGTCGACGTCGGCGTGGGCGCTCATCAAGACGATTGGCGTGTCGACGCCCAGCTCGCCAATGCGCGTGATCACCTCAAGGCCAGTGAGCGATGGCATCACCAGGTCACATAAGGCGAAGTCGAAAGATCCGTCGGTCAGCGCGTCGACCGCGGCCTGGCCGTCGGCGACGCTGGTGACCGCGTAGCCCGCCCGCCCGAGGTGCAACTCGAGCATGAAGCGGATGTCTTCTTCGTCGTCGGCGATCAGGACCCGGGGCGTGCGCATGCGGGCACGGTACGCGGGAACGCGACGGCGCGCCAGATGTGCCATCGACCTGCACCCTCGACGAGCGCGCGGCCAGTGGGGCGCCCTCGGCCTGCGATCAGACCCCGAGCAGCGCTTCGGCCGTGCTGCGCTCGATGATCAGGTGCGGCATGACGGAGGTGGTGCTCTCTTGCACGTCGTCATCATCGTCGTAGGAGAGCGTCACCAACTCCAGCGAGAGGAAGTGATCGCAGCGCTCTTCTTGATCTTCGACGTAGGCGATCGTCGCGCGCAGGAAGACCGGTTGGTCCTCATCATCGGGCTCGTCCCAGTTGGCCAGCGTGTTATGCGGATCCTGCGCGACCTGAGCGACAAATGCGCCCATATCATCAGGCACCGCCAGGGGTTGAATGACGACCTTGGCCTCGGCCCACTGGTTGGTCTTCTCGCAGAACGGGTCGTCGAGCATGCCCATGCCAATGAGCAACGTGCCGATCACGATGATGCCGGCCTCGACGATCCAAAAGGCCCAGAGCGCGCCACCCGTAGGCTCCCAATCGAAGATCTCCCACACACCCGACTCGGCCATGCGCCCCATCAACGCCCAGATGAGCGTGGGATCGAGCAGCAACGCCTGGGAGTCGATCTTGGCGTGAAAGTAGGCCACCCATTCGGCGTAGACGGCCCCGCCGCCGATGAGCAACCCCAGCCCGACCAAAAGCCCCGTGTTGCGCACCTTGGCGATGTTGCCGATCAAGCCCAGCGCGATCCCGGTCGCCCCGACCAGGCCGATCAAGAACAGCACCCGCAGATAGATCAGCGGGACCCAATTGGACAAATAGGCGTACGCGAAGGACGCGCCGTAGGCGATCGCGAGCCCTACGATGAGCCCGAAGAAAACACCGACCGGGCTGAACCCGCCGGAATGCTTGTAGAATTTTGGTGTCATGATCCCTACCTGCCCCTGCGCTCTGAATTGAACAGCACCAGACTAGCCCAAGCGCCGACGCTCGACGAGGGGGTTTGCGGGGCCGGCCGGTCTTGCTCAGGACCGGCGCATGGCCGGGACGTCGGGCAGACCGCTGCCCGCCGTGTCGACGCCCATCGCGCCCAGCAGACCCGAGAAGATCTCCGGCTCATCCATGGTGCGTCCGGGCTCGGGCGCCCCGGTGCGCGGGTCGAAGCCATAGGTCAGCGCGGTGTCGGGGTTGACGCCACCGAGCACTTTGCCGCCGTTGACCAGCGGCGAGATGGCCAGCACGCCGTTGTTGAGGTGATGCGACGTGCTCCACTCGTTGGCGTCGGTGGGGCGCCTCTTCTCGCGGCCGAAGTCGGTCGGGATGTAGATCATCGAGCGATCCCACATGCTCTGACCGTCGGCGAACTCCTCTTCCTTGAGCAGCGTGATCAGGCCGTCGGCGACGCGGTACAGCCGCTGCCACATCAAGGCCTGCACCGAGCGGTGCCCGTTATGGGAGAAGTCGAACGCGATCGGGGTGTTGAGCACCGAGTTGTCGGGCAGGCCGCCGGACTCCAAGGCGTTGCCATACTCGTCGCCGTCGTACACGAAGCCGCCGCCTGGGCCGAGGGTCACCGTCACCGAGACGCCGTACTTGAGCAGCAAGAACGCCAGCGCGGCCTGGGCCTCGAGCGGGTCGTATTCGAGCTTGGGGAACACCTGCCGCACGCGCTCGGCGACCGGCGAGGCGTTGAGCCCGAAGCGGTTGAGCGGGAACCTGCCGCTGCTCGGCCGCACCATCAGCTTGCGGATCAGGTCGGCGCTCTCGATCGCCTGCTGACGATCTCCGCGGATGCTCTTCCAGTGCTTGATGCGCCGGCTGGCCCCGAAGACCTGGCCGAAGCGGG
>JBNMOZ010000686.1:0-3303 GCA_051276005.1 Bradymonadia bacterium
GGTCACGTCCTGAGCGATGAACGCCTCACCCTGATGACAGATGAAGCAGGCGAACCCGCCACGGGGCGGGGGCTGCACGAAGAGCGCCTTGCCGGCGTTCTCTTCGTCGGTGAAGTTCGGGAAGAACGTGCCCCGGTTCTCAACCATGGCGCGGCCCTCGTCGTACTTGCTGCCCGCGCTGAACAGGCTGCGGACGAACTGCGCCAACGCGGCCGAGATGCGCTCGGGGGTGATCTCGGCGTCGCCAAAGGCGGCCTCGAACAGCGTCGGGTAGTAGTCTCCAGCGCCCACCCGTGCGACCAGGGTCTCGAGGGTCATGCCCATCTCGACCTCGTCCTGGAACGGCATCAAGACCTGGGCTTCGAGGGTCTCGGCGCGCTGGTCCCAGAAGAACCCCTTTTGCCGATAGAACCGCGCGTTGGTCAGCCCCATGGAGTGGCGGTTGGTCTCGCCGTCCTCGAACCCGACGCTCAACACCCGGTCATCCGAGAACCCAAACTCTGCCTTGTGACAGGACGCGCAGGCGACCGTGCGGTTCGCGCTGAGGTTCTTGTCGTAGAACAGCACCCGCCCGAGGGTCGCGCCGGCATCGCTGATGGGGTTGTCGGCCGGGGTGGTGTCTTCGTCCATGACCGCGCGCTGGTCGTGGAAGAACATGGTCTCGACCTCGAAGTGCGCGGGGATGTCGGGGTTCGCGTAGTTGAACGGCGTGCCCGGCAGGTCGAGGTTGGCGGTGTAGGTCGGCTCGCCCTCGGGGGCCGCGTCGGGCAGCATCGCGTCGATGGCCGCGTCGGCGATGGCGGCGTCAGGCTCGCCTTGATCGACTTGGATGATCATGGGATCGGCGACTGGGTCGCCCTCGGCACCATCGTCGCAGCCCACTGCCATCAGACCCAGAATCAGTGTTGTGTATACCCGCATTGGTCATCCCCCTGTTGATGGGCGGAATGTATGTGGGATGGCGCGGGCACGCAATTGCCCTCTACTCGACGGTGCTCAGACGCCCGCCCGTCACCGCGGCGATCGCAGCGGCTGCCTTGACCAGCTTGGCGAACGCCGCGGGCTTCAGCTGCTGCTGGGCATCCGATAGCGCCACGCTCGGATCGGGGTGCACCTCGACGATCAGTCCGTCGCAGCCGGCCGCGACCGCCGCGAGGGCCATGGGTTGCACCATCGCGCGCAGGCCCGTGCCGTGGCTTGGATCGGCGATCACCGGCAGGTGGGTCAGCGCCTTGGCCACCGGGATCGCGGCGACGTCGAGCACGTTGCGGGTGCTCGGATCGAAGCTGCGGATGCCCCGCTCGCATAGGATGACGTCATGGGCGCCGCCGACCAGCAGGTACTCCGCGGCGAGCAGCCACTCCTTGATCGTCGCCGCCATGCCGCGCTTGAGCACGATGGGCTTGCCGAGGTTCGCGACGTACTTGAGCAGCGAGAAGTTCTGCATGCTGCGGGCGCCCAGCTGGATCACATCGCAGTGTTCGGCGACCAAGTCTGCGCTGCGATGATCGACGGCTTCAGTGACGGTCGCCAAGCCGTACGCTTTGCCGGCCGCGGCGAGCAGCTTGAGGCCGTCGGGTCCCAGGCCCTGGAACGCATACGGTGAGGTGCGCGGCTTGTACGCCCCGCCCCGCAACGCGATGCCGCCGGCCGCGGCGACACCCTCTGCGGCGCCCATGATCTGGTCTTCGTTCTCCACCGCGCACGGGCCGCCGATGATGCCCACTTCGCCGCCGCCAATACGGGCGCCGTTGGGCAGGGTGACGACGGTCAGATCGGCCTTCCACTCCAGGCTGACCTGCTTGTACGGCGCGCTGACCGGGATGACCTTCTTGACGCCGGGCATCGCGATAAAGGAGCCCGGCTCGACGGCGCCGTCGTTGCCGAGGAGGCCGATGGCGACGCGCTGGCCGCCCGGGATTGGGCGGGCTTCATAGCCCAGGGTTTCGATTCGGGCGCAGACGGCTGCGATCTGTTCGGCGGGGGCGTCGGCGCGCATGACGATGAGCATTTACGTGTCCTCGTGCACCGCGGTCGCGATGTCTTGGGCCAGTTCTTGAATCTTTGCGAGGGTCTCTTCGAGTGACGGTGGCCCATCGACCAGGTGTGGCCCATCGATCAAGCGCACCAGGGCGCTGCCCACGATGACGCCGTCGGCTCCGGCGTCGAGGGCGGCCCGAGCCTGGGCGCCGTCGCTGATGCCGAACCCGGCCAACAAGGGCAGGTCGGTCACGCTGCGCAGCCGGGCAAGCGTATCGGGCAGGCTCGACGCGAGCTGGGCGCGCTCGCCGGTCACGCCGACCTGGGCGACGGTGTAGATGAACCCGCCGCCGGCCTTGGCCAGCTTCGCGAGGCGATCGGTGGGCGTCAGCGCGGTGGCCAGGAACACCGGCGCGACGCCGTGTTTGTTGGCGGCGTCGACGGCGGGCGCGGCCAGCTCCAAGGGCAGGTCGGCGATGAGCACGCCCTGCACCCCGACGGCCTTGCAGCGCGCATAGAACGCGTCGACGCCGTACTGGAGGATCAGGTTCCAGTACATCAGCAGCACCATCGGCAGGCCGTGGCGATCGTGGACCGCGGCGAGGAACTCGAACGCCTTGGGCGGGGTCATGCCGGCCTTGAGCGCGCGGGTGTCGGCGGCCTGGATCACGGGCCCGTCGGCGGGCGGATCGCTGAACGGGAAGCCGAACTCGAGCACGTCGGCGCCGCCCGCGACGAGGGCGTCTACGATGCGATGGCTGCGGGCGGTGTCGGGATCGCCGATGACCGTGAACGGCATGAAGATCGCGCCCTTACGGGCGGCCAGATAGTCTCGCAAAGGATCCGGTCGAAGACGGCCGGGGCTGGTCGAGTCGGTCATGACGCCTCCATCAGGCCGAGCACATGGTCGAGGTCTTTGTCGCCGCGGCCCGACAGGTTGATCACGATCGACTGATCGGCGCTGAAGCGCCCCTTGAGTTGCAGAGCCAAGGCCACCGCGTGGCTCGACTCGAGGGCGGGCAGGATGCCCTCTTTGCGACACAACCAGCCGAACGCGTCGAGGGCGTCGGCGTCGGTCACCGCGTGATATTCGGCGCGCTTGAGCTCGGCGAGGTGGGCGTGCTCGGGGCCGACGCCGGGATAGTCGAGGCCGGCCGAGACGCTGTGGCTCTCTTGAATTTGGCCGTGCTCGTCCTGCATGACCATCGAGATGGCGCCGTGCAGGCTGCCGGGTCGCCCGGCCACCAAGGTCGCGCCGTGCTTGCCGCTGTCGATGCCTTCGCCGCCCGGTTCGGCGCCAATCAGCTGCACCGATAGGTCGTC
>JBNMOZ010000687.1:0-3300 GCA_051276005.1 Bradymonadia bacterium
TTAATCACAACAAATCCCATCGACGCTTGCGCGCCTGAGTCTACGGGTCGAGGTGCCGGCCGGTCAACGCAGGCGATTGATACGTCTTTCCCCTGCCGCGCGGGGCCTGTAGACTGGGCGCTCTGGTCAAGTCAGTTGGGGCCCCGCGAGGTGCCGGCGTTTGTGTAGGAGTCGAATGGGCCAGCCGCAGTTTCAGGCCGCCGAGCTCGTAGGTTCCGTGGTCGATGATCGCTTCGAGATCCTCGAAAAATTGGGCGAGGGCGGCATGGGTGCCGTCTTCAAGGCGCGACAGATCTCTGTCGATCGCATCGTCGCGCTCAAGATCCTGCTGCATGATCAGCGGGGTGATCCGATCTCGGTCGAGCGGTTCCGGCACGAGGCCTACCTGGCGTCGCGCCTCAACCACCCCAACGCCATCGTCATCCACGACTTCGGCCAAAGCGCCGATGGCCTGCTGTATATCGCGATGGAGTTCTTGGAGGGCGAGACCCTCAAGGAGCGCATCGAGCGCACGGGCAGCCTGCCGATCAAGAGCGCCTTGGGCATCGCCTCGCAGACCCTGCGGGTGCTCGCTGAAGCGCACCGGATGGGCCTGATCCATCGCGACGTGAAGCCCGACAACATCTTCCTGACGTCGATCGAGGGCGACCCCGACTTCGTCAAGGTGCTCGACTTCGGCATCGCCAAGCTCACCGCCGTCCGCGATGGCTTTGACGGCTACCAGGGCGGCCTGACGGTCAAGGGCAAGATCTACGGCACGCCCAAGTACATGAGCCCCGAGCAGATTCGCGGTAAAGACCTCGACCTGCAATCGGACCTGTACTCGTTTGGGGTGGTGCTCTACGAGCTGCTTGGTGGCCAGTTGCCCTTCGTCGCCGACACCCCGGTCGACGTGATGATGGCGCATCTGCGCGATCCACCGCCGTCGCTGAGCGCGCTCAACGCCGAGGTCGTCGCGGAGCTTGAGACGGTCGTCTTGCGCGCGCTCGAGAAAGACCGACGCCTGCGCTACCAAAACGGCGATGAGTTCTTGGAGGCGGTCGAGAACTTCAAGTTTAACAGTGGCTTCTATTCGGTGCCGGGCCGAGTCGCGGCGCGGGTCTCAGACGGCCTTCAGCCAGGCGCCCATCAGCCAGGCAGTCAGAAGAGCCCCCTGCCGCAGACCATGATGCTCGACTCGGTGGGCCCCTTCGGCGACGGCCCTGATGAAGATGACGATGACGCCACTTTGATGGGCGCCCAACTCGATCGCCCGCCGCCCGATGAGCGCACGGTCATGGAGTTCGAGGACGAGATGTTCGAAGACGAGGGCGCCGATGCCCATACCGTCTTTGAGCCCGAAGACAGCATCGGGGCGTCTCTCTCGATGCCGATGGGCCTCGGCGCATCCGAAGACGACGCGACGCAGGGCAGCGTCCAGTTTGTGGGCGACTCGATTCTTCAGCTGGTCGACGAGCTGCCTGGCGACTTGCTGCCCGGCGCGCCGGCGGTTTCGAAGGCGTCGCCCGTTGCCGTCGTACCCAGGCCCCTTTCAGGCAAGCCCCTCTCAGGCATGCCCTTCACTGGCAACTCGCTTTCGGGCAGGCCCCTCTCAGTCGGGCCCCTCTCAGCCCGGCCCCTCTCAGCCAGGCCCCTCTCAGCCAAGCCCCTCTCAGCCAGGCCCCTCGGACTCCGGCCGCTCGTGGCTGAGCCCCTCGTCACCGCGCCAATCGTGCAGGACGAGCTGACGATGATGGAGTTCGACGAGGTCGATGAGGCCGAGATGTCGAAGGTCGTGCCGATTCCGCACTTCGACGACTCGCTGAGCGGCATCGGCTACTCCCCAGCGGCCAAAGCGCGGCAACGCACCCTCCTGGGTGGTCCCGGTACGCCCCATGTCGCGCCGCCACGGCCTGCGAGCGCGGTGCCACCGCCCAAGCCAGCGGCGCGTTCGGTTCAGCCGCCCCCGGCCCGACCCGCGCCGGTGCGTGGCGCTTCGGTTTCGCGCCCGATCAAGCGGCCGGTCGTCTCGAAGCCGGCGGTTGCAGTTCGCGCAGCAGCACAAAACGCTGCCCCCGCTCGGCTCATGCCGCCCGCGATGGGAGACAACGCGGCGATCAACTCCCAGAACGCCATCGCCACGCAGACGACGCACCCAGGCATGGTCCAGCCGAGGCGCTCTAAGTTGCCGCTGGTCATCGCGGGTGTCGTCGCGCTCCTGGTGGGCGCAGCCGCGGTGGTCGTCTTTGTCATCAAGCCCTTCGACGCCGATCCCGGTGAGACGCCGGTTGTCGCGGTGGGTCCACCCCAGGTGGACTTCGCGAGCGACCCGACCGGCGTCGAGATCTTCTACGACAATCGCTTCATCGGTGAGACGCCCATCAGCCATGCAGTCAAGGCAGGCTCGACGAGCCACGAACTGCAGCTGGCGACAAAGTCGAGCACGTTCCGCGTGTCGATGCCGGCGTTGCCGGGCGCGTCTTGGATGTACGTGATGCTGCCGAAGAAGGGCACGCCGCTGGGCCACGTCATTGTGACCAGCACGCCCCCAGGCGCAGCCGTATCCAGCGGCGGCAAGGCCATCGGGCAAACGCCGCTCGTGCTCATCGCGGCCGACAAGGGCAGCATTGAGTTGACCTTGGAGAGCGCGGGTCAGTCCAAGACGGCGACCGCCAAGGCGATGGCCGCGGGCGCCCAGGTCGAGGTCGCCTTCTGAGGCGGATCGGACGAAGCGCGCTGCCGACTGCGTAGTCGGTTCACCCACCGCCCGGCGTTGACACCCTGAGGTCGAGGTGGTGTAGTCTTTCACTGTAACTTCCGAGGTTTGCAGCATGCGGACGGTCCCCGGCGCAGAAGAGTTCCAGCGCACCCAGCCCCAAGGTCGAACGCGACGTATGGGCCGCGGTCGATTCTTGTCCATGAGTCTGCCTTTGGGCGTTCTCTTGGGCGCGCTCCTATTGAGCGGTCCCGCCTTGGCGGGTCCGATCGAGGACGCTCAGGCGCAAGCCGACAAGGGCGCTGAGTTGATGAAGAAGGCTGAAAAGGCCCGACGCAAGAAAGACAAGCCCGGCCTGTATGCAGGCGCCTTGAAGCAGTATGCCACTGCGCATAAAATTATTGTCAGCAGCAAGCTGCAGAACGACGCCCCGGAGCTGTTCGCGCAGATCACGGCGGCCATCTCGAAGATGAACGAAACGCAACAGGTGCAGACGCTGCGTCGAGACCTGCTCAAGCAGGCCATCGATGCGGCCGTCGCAGAGAACCTGTCAGAGGCATACGACCGCCTCGCCGACCTGCGAGATCTCGATCCACGAACCAAAA
>JBNMOZ010000688.1:0-3297 GCA_051276005.1 Bradymonadia bacterium
GCACTTGGCGGGCTTTCGCGACGCGTTGACGCGCACGGTGAACAACTACGCGACGGCCGAAAACCTGCTCAAGAACTTCAAGGGCACGCTGGCCGGCGACGACATCCGCGAGGGTCTCACCGCCATCGTCTCGGTCAAGGTCCCCGACCCGAAGTTCTCCAGCCAGACCAAGGACAAGCTGGTCTCGTCCGAGGTCAAGCCCCAGGTGTCGGCCGCGGTGAGCGAGGCGGTCTCCGATTGGTTGATGGAGAACCCGGCGAAGTCCAAGTCGATCATCGAGAAGGCCATGGGCGCATCGCGCGCTCGTGACGCCGCTCGACGGGCGCGTGAGTTGGTGCGACGCAAGGGCGCCCTCGACTCGGCGGCCTTGCCCGGCAAGCTCGCTGACTGCCAGGAGAAAGACCCATCCAAGAGTGAAATCTTCCTGGTAGAGGGTGATTCTGCGGGTGGTTCGGCCAAGCAGGGTCGGCATCGCAAGTCGCAGGCGATCCTTCCGCTGCGCGGCAAGATCCTCAACGTCGAGAAGGCCCGGCTCGACAAGATGCTCTCCAGCCAGGAGATCATCACGTTGATCACGGCGTTGGGCACCGGCATCGGGCTCGAAGGCTTCGACGTCGCCAAGCTGCGGTATCACAAGGTCATCATCATGACCGACGCCGATGTCGACGGCTCGCACATCCGGACGCTGCTGCTCACGTTCTTCTATCGGCAGATGCCCGAGGTCATCGAGCGCGGCCACCTGTACATCGCGCAGCCGCCGCTGTTCCGCGCCAAGAAGGGCAAGACGGCCACCTACCTCAAGCATGAGCGCGCGCTGGACGAGTACCTGGTCCGTGGCGTGGCGCGCAACACGCGCTTGACTGTGGGTGAGACGGTCTTCGAGCAGACGCACCTGGCGAACGTGATGGAGAAGCTGATCGTGCTCTTCCAGAGCCTCGAGGCAGTGCAGCGCCGGGGCGATCCCCGCGTGGTCGAAGCGGCGATGACCGCCAGCCCGTTCGATGCGTCGCTCTTTGAGAGCGAGCCGATGGTCGAGGCGCTGATGAGCCGCCTGAAGACCTACATGGACGAGACGTACCCGGGTGATATCCCGGCGACGTTCGCCGTCGAGAAGGTGCGCCGCATTGCGACCGCGATCCCGATGACCGGCGAAGAGCTCGCCGCCATCGCGGAGGACGATGCCGAGGCTTTGGCCGCCGCCGAGAGCGCCATCGCAGCGGCCCGAGCGCAGAACGAGATCGAGGCCGCCAAGCCTGCCACTTGGCGGGTTTTGGCGCGCTCACGGCTCAAGGGCAGCCAGCGAACCACGCTGATCGACCAGGATCTGCTGCTCAATCGCAGCTTCAAGCAGGTGATCGACACCTACGGGCAGCTGTCGATGCTGGCCGAGGGCCCGTATATGATTCACCAGGGCGAGAAGACGACCGAGATCGCCGGCTTGCGCGCGCTGCTCGAAGAGCTGCGCACCCTGGGGCGCAAGGGCGTCGACATCCAGCGCTACAAGGGCCTGGGCGAGATGAACCCCGATCAGCTCTGGGAGACCACGATGGATCCCACGACGCGTACGCTGCTGCAGGTGCGCATCGATGACGCTGAAGGCGCCGACGACATCTTCACCGTGCTGATGGGCGATCACGTCGAGCCGCGGCGCAAGTTCATCGAGCGCAACGCCTTGAACGTGAAGAACCTGGACGTCTGACCGCCTCGAGCATTTTCCGCACATGACCGGTGACTACCTGCGCGCCATCGAGGGCGCACTGCTGACGCGGACGGGCGGCCTCATGCTGTCTGCTATCGATCTGCAGCACATCCGCCGTTGGGCCCGCGCCGGGGTACCGGCCGAGGTTGTCATTGAGGGCATCGAAGCCGCGTTCGAGAAGAACCCGCGCACCACGCGCGGCCTGTCCTATGCGGCCAAGGCCGTTGATGACGCGGTCCGAGTCTGGACCGAGCGGCGCGTCGGTGGTCGAGACACGGTCATCGAAGCCGCCGCTGCTGAGGCCGAGGTCAAGCCGGCGCTCGAGCGCTTGCTGCGCCGCGTCGTCGATGCCGGTCTTCGCCATGACGCGAGCATCCGAATGGTGCTGCGCGACATCTATCGCCAGATCAACGCCCTCGACCCCCAGGCCGATCCCGTGACGACCCTGGCCGAAATCGCCGAAGCAGCGCACGATGCGCTCTGGGCAGTCCTCGATGCGAGCGCGCAGGCGTTGCTGACGCAGCAAGTTGTCGATGCGGGCGTTGAGTTGACGCGCGCCCGGCGATGGCGGGCGGTTCGAACGCATTTGGCGCTGCCTGATTTGGCCCTGGACCTCGGAGGTGCATGGTGAACCACGAGCGAGAGTGCCCAACATGCGGCAACAACTTCATCCTGCTGCAGGGGGGGCGCGATCACGTGCGCGCCAAGCGCTGCGTCTGCCAGACGCCGTGCCCGCTCTGCGACAACATCGGCTTCACCTTTAAGGAAGACGAGACCGGCTACCAGATCGCCAAGCCGTGCCGTTGCCAGGAGTTGGACCGACGCATCGACATCGTCGGCCACGCCCATCTGCCTGGACGCTATGCCAAGAAGACGTTCGCGTCGTTCTTGCCCAGCGACGTGACTCAGCAGAACGCGCGATCGGTCGCTCATCGGTTCGCCACGGAGTTCATGCCAGGCCAGGCCGGCCTGATGTTCTACGGCGAATGTGGGGTGGGCAAGACGCACCTGATGGTCGCGATCTTGCGGCACTTGGTGGTGACCCAGGGCATTCGGGTGCGCTTCGTCGAGTTCGTGCACCTGCTCGCCGATCTGCGTGCCGGCTTCGGCGCGGGCAACAACACCAACGACCTGATGGCGCCGCTGATCAAGGTCCCGGTGCTGGCGGTCGACGAGATGGGCAAGGCGCGTATGACCGACTGGGCGCAGAACGTGCTCGATGAGCTGATCAGCAAGCGCTACAACGCCGGCCGCACCACGCTCTTCACGTCGAACTACTACCCGCGCAACAAAGAGAACAAGCCGGCGCTGTTCGAGCGGGTCGGCGAGCGCATCTACTCGCGGTTGCAGGAGATGTGCTCGCTGCACCTGATCAAGGGCGAGGACTACCGCAAGAAGCTGGCGGATCAGGTCTGACGAGCTGCTGAGCAGCGCTCGGTCTGGGCCCTGGGGTTGAATCCACAGACGCAGGCGCGCCCGTAATGCCCTGCGTTTGTCGCCCTAGAACATCACCGAGGCCAGTCGGCGTCGGTATTTCGCGACCAGCGGATCGTCACTGCCGAGCATGTCAAAGATCGCCAGCAGGGCCGCGCGGCCGC
>JBNMOZ010000689.1:0-3289 GCA_051276005.1 Bradymonadia bacterium
CGCAGATCTTCGACTGGTTTGACGAGCAGCCCGGCGAGCAGGTCATCCAGGTCAACCACCCGGGCGGCGGCTACTTCGGCAGCGTCGACGCGCGTCCCTTGGCGGGCATCAGCCTGACCGATCCGACCGTCTTCCGCCTGCCCGCCGCCGAGGCCGATCCGGTCACCGGCGACACCGGGTTGTGGGACGACGGCTTCACCGCCTTCGAGGTCTTCAACGGCCTGGGTCGCGGCGGCTTCTGGTCGACGGGTCGGTGGTGGTTTCAGATGCTCGGTCGCGGGTTTACCCCGACGGCGACCGCGGTCAGCGACACCCACAAGACCATCGCGAGCCAGGCCGGCACGCCGCGCTCCTTCGTCTTCAGCGACCAGACCATCGCAGACTTCGATCCCGACGCGCTGGCGCGGGCGTCCAACGCCGGCAAGCTGATCGGCTCGGGCGGCCCGTTCTTCAACGTGAAGGTCATTCAGGGCGATGACAGCGCGGGCCTGGGCGAGACGCTGGCCGGTGTGCCCGGTCAGGTGCAGGTTGAGGTGGCCATTCAGACGCCCGAGTGGATGCAGATCACGGGCGTGGATGTGTACGCCAACATCACCGAGGGGCTCGACGAAGACGAAGCCAGGCCCAGCAGCGATCCGCTCCCGGCGACGGCGTCGGCGATGGTGGATTGGGCGATGGCCGAGCGCGTCGAGGTGGCGCCTGGCCATGCCCGGCGCCAGCAGACGGTCACGATCCCGATCGATGTCGCGGCAGACACCTGGATCGTCGTGGTGGTGCATGGCGACGGCGGCCAGGCGATGTTCCCGGTCATCCACAGCCGCGGCGCGCGCCCGTTCGGCTTCTCCAACCCCATCTATGTCGACGTGGACGGCGGCGGCTTCGACAACCCGCCGCTCGCTGGCCGGGCCAAGATGAGCCGCACCCTGCGCCACCGCCCGCATGCCCAGCTTCGGCATGGGCACACCGGCCCAGAGCGTGTCGTGCAACCCCGCGACCTGCCTGAGCTGTTGAAGTGGATCGCCGAGACGCACGGCCATGAGAACCATGGGGACTGAACCGCGGGCACCGAGTCGACGCGCCGTCGATTGAGCCGACGCGCCTGTCGAGATAGAGGACCGGCGCGCCCGTGATGCGGGCCACAGGAGTCAAACCAGATGGCAAAAGTGACCGGCATCGGCGGCGTGTTCTTCAAGACGCGCGACCCCAAGGCGCTCGCGGCCTGGTACGAGACCCACCTGGGCTTCTCACTCGCAGACTTCGGCGGGGCCATCCTCAAGTGGTCCGGCGACTCAACCGTCGACGGCGGGTTGACCGTCTGGCATGTGGCGAAGAGCGACACTGAGTGGTTCGCCCCAAGCACCGCGCCGTTCATGATCAACTACCGCGTAGACGACCTCGACGCGCTGCTCGTGCACTTGAAGGCGGGCGACGTTGAGATCGTGAGCGGCCCCGAGTCGCACCCGAACGGGAAGTTCGCGTGGATCATGGATCCCGACCGCAACAAGTTGGAGCTGTGGGAGCCTGCCGCTTACGATCCGAAGACCGCGCAGGCTGAGTAGAGGCTCTATTCGGCGATGGTCGCGGGCGACGTGGTGTAGCTGAGGCACACGCTGTACGCGTCGGGCTCGCCGTCGGCGTCGGTGTCGACGTCGGGCCGAATCACCCCCGCCACGACATCCTGCAGCGCCGGATCGAGCAGCATGATCGCGGTCATGAAGCTCTCGCGGGGGATGACGCCCGAGATCCACCCGTTGGCGATGGTCAGGTCGTCGTTCATCAAGGCCAAGTCGCCGGTGATGAGGGCGTCATTGATGTCGAGCATCAGCTGCGCGCCGAGCACAGGGAGGTCGAAGAAGAAGTTGCCCGGTCCCGCGACCATCGCGCCGCCCATCAGCTGCGCGTTGAGGAAGAAGATGCGCGGATCGCCCACGTCATCAAAGCTGTCGGGGTTAATGCTGTACGTGCCAAGCGGGCCTGCGCTGCGGCCGAAGAGCACAGCCAGATCGAAGGCGCCGTCGCCGTCGCCGCCCAGCCCGAAGGTGGTCGGCAGCAGGTTCAAGCTGCCCTGATTGATGGAGTCCTGAATCGAGCCGTTGGCGAACGCCCCTGCGGGGGAGAAGCTGTTGTCGGGCACGCCGTCGCCGGTGAAGTCTCGGCAGCTCGCGGGCGCGCCATTGGCCACCGCGAGGGCTGAGATGTAGCCCGAGGTGCCGATGCAGGCGCGGTCGCGGCCATCGCAGTTCTGGTCGATGCCGTCTTCGCAGATCTCGCGCGCGCCGGGGAAGATTGACGCGTCATCGGGCGCACAGTCCTGGTTGGCGCAGACCGTGGCGCAGTCGACGCCGTCGGGGCAGGGGGCGTCGCAGTCGATCTCGCACACGGGGGCGCCGTCGTCGTCGGCGTCGAAGTCCTCATCGACCGCGCCGTCGCAGTCGTCATCCATGCCGTTGCAGGTCTCGTCGCCGGTGACGATGGGCGGCGCGTCACAGACGACGGCCCCCATGTCATCGCAGGCCGTGGTACCGGCGCTGCTGCAGGCGTCCTGCTCGACCATGCAGTTGACGCCGACCGCGAAGTCCTCGTCGATCACGCCGTCGCAGTTGTTGTCGAGGCCGTCGCACAGCTCGACGCCGCCGTTGCTCTCAACGCATTCGCAGCCGTCGGTCGCGTCGCGGTTGGCGTCGCGGAAGCCGTCGTTGCAGTCCGAGATGCCGCAATCGGAGTCGACGCAGACCGAGGCGGCGTTGGGCAGATCGCAGACGCGGCCGCAGGCGCCGCAGTTGCTCTCGTCGACGCGCAGGTCGAAGGCCTCATCGGTGCTGCCGTCGCAGTCGTTGTCGAGCATGTCGCACAGCTCGTCACTCGACTCGGGCGGCGGCGCATCGCAGAGGGTCGCGCCGCCTTCGGCATCACAAATGAAGACGCCTTCGCTGGTGCAGGGGCCCTCTTGGACGGCGCAAGGCTGGGCGAGGGCGTCGAAGCCCTCATCGACCGCCTCATCGCAGTCATCGTCGATCGCGTTGCAGATCTCGGTGCTGGGCACGCAGCCCATATCGGGCAGCGCGGCGTCGATGGCCGCATCGGGTCGGGCCTCGGCGTCTTGCGCGGTGCTGGGGCTGGGGCTGGTGTCATCGTCGCAAGCGCTCAGCGCGAGCATCGCGGCCATCGTCGTGATCGCTGTCGTCATCCATCGCTTCATGACATCCCCCAAAACCGTGAACCGCTTGAGCCGCATGCGCCGCTTCAGCCGGCGAGTGATTAGCAGCTTCAGCCGGCGAGTGATTAGCAA
>JBNMOZ010000690.1:0-3278 GCA_051276005.1 Bradymonadia bacterium
CCAGCGCGGCCTGCCCGTCGACAGCGTCGCGGGCCGCGAGAACGGCTTGAGCGACCCGCGTAGATGAGGCCGCGTCGAGGCCTGCGGTGGGCTCGTCGTAGAGCACGACGGGCGGCGCTTGCACCAGCGTGCGGGCGATGGCGGCCCGCTTGCGCAACCCGCCTGACAGCTGAGACGGCCGCGCCGCGAGATGACCGGGCGCGAGGCCCACCGCCGCCGCAGCCGCGTCGACCTTCGCCTTCTGATCGGCCTTCGACAGCCGGCGCGCTGGGAACGCTAAGTTTGCCGCCACGGTGCGATCGTCAAACAGCGCGCCGTCCTGGAAGACCATGCCCACCTCGGGCGGGCGCGTGACGGTGCCGGCGTCGGGCGTCAGCAACCCAAGGATCAGGTCGAGCAGCACCGACTTGCCGCCGCCTGAGGGGCCGACGACCACGACGATCTCGCCGGGCGCGAGGGCCAGATCGACCTGATCGAGGATCAGGCGGCCCCCGAAGCCCTTGCTCACTGAATCGAGCCGCGTCATCCGTCGCCTCCGGGTGCCGTCTCCTGGTACCGTCGCGCATGATCGAGATTTCAGGGCTCGTCGTCGAGTACGGCGAATTGCGCGCCGTCGACAATCTGACGCTGCACATCCCCAAGGGCAGCCTGTACGGCCTGCTCGGCCCCAATGGCGCCGGTAAGAGCACGACCATCGCCTGCATCGCCGGCTTGCGCGCGCCCGCCGCAGGTCGCCTCATCGTCGATGGTATCGACGTGATCGCGCGACCACGGGCGGTCCGATCGCGGTTGGGCGTCGTGCCGCAGGGCCTGGCGCTGTATTCGAGCCTGAGCGCGCGCAAGAACCTGCAGATCTTCGGCGGTTTGATGGGCGTCAAAGGCGCGCGTCTGGCCGATCGGGTGGCCTGGGGCCTCGAACTCGCCCAGCTGAGCGATCGAGCCAATGCGCTGGTCGCGACGCTGTCGGGCGGCATGAAGCGGCGCCTCAACCTGGTGGCTGCGCTGCTGCACGATCCGCCAATCATCATCTGTGATGAGCCCACGACCGGCGTCGATCCGCAGTCGCGCAATCACCTGTTCGAGACGATCCGGGCGCTGCATGCCGAGGGCCGCACGATCATCTACACGACCCATTACATGGAAGAGGTCGAGGCGCTGTGCTCCCGCGTGGCGATCATGGATGGCGGCCGCCTCATCGCTGACGATCGCCTCGATGCGATGCTCGATCCGGCGGGGCAGGGGGCGTTGACCGTGCAGCTGGCTGAGCCCCATGCGCCCGCTGATGTGCAGGCGGCATTGCGGGCAGCGGGCATCGAAACGCGCACCGTTGCCCACTCGCCGCGCAGCTTGGAGACCGTTTTTTTGGAGTTGACCGGCCGCGCCTTGCGAGATGACGGCCCCTGACGGGGCTCGGCTTGGACGGTGTGAATCTTCGGCGTCACCTATAAGGCGTGACCATTAAAGGAGATTTAATTTTCTGGTCAGTGGAGCTTGACGCGGACGCCCGAGCACAGAAGATGCGCTTGAATTCGACCTTCGGAGGATGTCGTGGCTGCCGCGTCTTTAGGAAAACGACTCAAGTGTGGGGCGTGCGAAGCGCGCTTCTACGATCTCAACCGGGCCGAGCCGTTCTGTCCGAAGTGCAAGACTGTCTATACCGGCCCCCCCAAGGCGGTCCGCCGCCCGGCCCCCAAGAAAGCGCCCAAGCCCGTCGAAATCGACGAGGACGAGGATGAGGAGGACGATGATGAGGTCGAGGAGCTCAACCTCGATACAGATCGTATTCCGCCGTCCGTGACGGGCGGCGACGACGACGACGAGAGCAAGAGCGGTGATCCGGCGCTCGATGAGCTCGAAGACGCCGAGTTGCCCGACGATGGGTTCGGTGACGACGACAGTGACGACGATGACGACGACGCCGTTGACGTCCAGGTCGACGACGTCGACGGCGACGCTGAGGTCGACGACGACGACGACGACGACGACCTGTAGCTTCGCCGCCCGCATTGCACCCCCGCGGTGGACGCGGTTAGGCTGCCGTCTCAGTCTGAGGAGCGCCCATGATCCAGCACGTCATCTTCGCCACCGACCTCTCTGAGGGGGCCGGCAAGGCTGCGAAGTGGGCCGCCGATTTGAGCGCGCAGACCAAGGCCGAGGTCGTCGTCGCCCATGTGATTGAGATCGGGCTGAACAGCTGGCTCAAGGCGCGCTATGACGACGTCGTTGATGACAAGCTGCGCGCGAAGGCCGAAGAGAAGGTCGCGGCCTGGTATGCCACGCACACCGGCGCGCGCCCTGACGCCGTCGACCTGCGGGTCAACACCTGCTTCAACGCCCTGACCGAGGCCGCGGCTGAGCATCACGCCGATCTGCTGGTGATGTCTCCGACCGGCAAGAGCACGATCGCGCAGATGGTGGTGGGCTCGCGGGTGCAAGAGATCGCCTCGCGTCCGCCGTGCCCGCTGGCCATCGTCGCTGGCGGGCCCATCTCGAAGCTCTCTATCGCCGTCGACTTCTCCGAAGGATCAGCGCAGGCCCTGCGGTGGGCGCATGATCTCGCCAGTGGGCTTGGCGCCGAGTTGCGCATCGTGCACGTCGCCGACCTGCCCGACCTGCCCGCGTTCGATGAGGACCTGTTCGGCGACAGCTTCAACGCCTTCTATGCGGACGCCGAGGCGACCCTCAACGCGATGGTCGCCAAGACGCTGCCGGCCGGTCATGGGGCCACCAGCGTCGTGATCAGCGGCAACCCTGAGGATGTGCTGGTCAGCGACGCGATCGAGCATGGCCTCGACGCGATCGTCGTCGGTCAGACGGGGCACGACTCGGTCATCGGCGACATCTTGGGCAGCGTGCCGCGCAGCCTGATCAACCGTCAGCCCTGCACCATCATCGTGGTGCCGACGAAAGCGCCCGCGCCCGCTGAAGGCTGAGTTCGGGCTCGGCGTCTTCGCCTCGCTTAGCGCTGCGCCTCTTCGCGCATGCGGGCCTTCGTGGCCGCCCACCCACAAATTGGACAGCTCGCCAGGTCGTGCCGCCGGGCTGGGCAATACTCTCGGCCAAAGAAGATGATCTGCAGGTGCAGGTCATTCCAGCGCGCCCGGGGGAAGAGCTTTTTGAGGTCGCGCTCGGTCATCACGACGTTCTTCGCCTTCGACAAGCCCCAGCGCGCGGCCAGCCGATGGATGTGGGTGTCGACTGGAAAAGCCGGCACCCCAAAGGCCTGCGCGATGACCACCGACGCCGTCTTATGACCCACGCCCGGCAGCGCCTCAAGC
>JBNMOZ010000691.1:0-3276 GCA_051276005.1 Bradymonadia bacterium
GACACCGGCCCGGGAGGTGCGCGATGGAGTGGTTTGCAGGCAAAGGCAAGACTTCGACGGATTCGGGGGCTGCGACGCGGGCGCCGCTCGCTCCGGGGATCGATCCCACCGGCGCCGCAGCGCGGGGCCAATCGGCCGAGCTGATCGATGACAAGCTCGCGGCTGGATTTGCACAGGGCGTGGCCGGGACGAAGGCGGCGTCGCCTGAACAGCGACAGGCCGATGAGGCGAGGGTCGCGGCCGAAATCAACGTGACATTACAGCGTGCTGGCGTTCCGCCAGTACAGGTCATCTTCGAGCGACGACCGGCCGGCAAGGGTGGCATGTTCGCCGCGCGCACCTGGAGCCTGCACATCAACCTGGCGCAGTTTCATGATCCCCGAAAGCGCGTAGCGATGCTGGGGACCGTCTACCACGAGGCGCGACATGCCGAGCAATACTTCGATGCGATCCGCGCGGCGGTGCGGATGTACCCTGGCAAGCCAGCGGCCCGCCTGGCGCGGTGGATCGCGAGTCGCGGCGCATCTGTCCCGCCGATGCAGATCATCCAATCCGCTCAGCAACGTCCGGCGGCCCCCGGCGAGGGCGATAAATGGTTCTACTTCTACTTTGGCGAGAAGGCCGACGACCACCGAACGGCGCGTGCCTGGAGCAAGGTCATGGTGAAACGAGGCCGTGCGCTGAACACGGAATACAGGCGGCACCATGCGCTCCGCAAACAGATGCGCGATGAAGGGCATCCGATGAATCCCGGCCGAATGCAGGCGTTCGACGAGCACTTCAAACAGGAGTGGGTCAAGATCAATGCTGCATTCGATGCGTATGACGAGCTCGCTGACGAGCGGGACGCGAACAATGCAAAGGGCAAGGTCATCAAGGCCCTCGGAGGTGCGCCATGAGTCTGCTGCTTTGGCTGGTGGCACTCGCGACGCCCGCTCAGACGCTGTTGCAACAAACACGCTGTCGCGATCAGGTGCAGCTTGAACACATCGTTGCGAGGTGCACGAAGATGCTCAGCCCGGGGTTCGTGCCGACGCCGCCCCCGAAGGTGGAGCGCCGAGTCGCTGGTTGGTCGCAGTCGACCCTTGGTGTGGGCAGCGCGGCTCAATTCGTGGAAGGTCTGGCCTCTGCCGGCATCGACAGCTACATGCTCGCGGAGCAGCTGGGCGAACCCACGCTGCATGACGGGTGGTTCCGCTTTCCGGTGGGCGTGCAGACCGAGAACGGACGATGCGCGATCGCGGTGCGCGCGCCCGGCGAGATCGCGCCTTTGTTGCGGTATGAGACCACCCGTGGGCCCGCGATGCCATTCGAGCCTGACGCCCGATGTCCCGCCCTCAAGGATCAGCGTCTGCTGGCTCGCCTGTGCACCGACGTATGGATCGAAGACAGTCAGTTTCCAGACTACCAGGGACAGCCTGTCTCATCGCCCGCGACAGGCGTGACGTTCGAGCGGCTGCCGTTCGGCATGCGGGCGCGGTTCAGCACGGCGCGTATTTCGCCCGTGCAACTCGCGACCGTCTACGGAGTGGGTAAGCGGGACGGGCCTCGCTGGACGTATGATGTTCCGCCGCCCCTGACGCGTATCGGCCGGCGATGTCAGGCCGAGGCGCGCTTCTCGGATCGGGGGTTGACCCAGATCGAGGTGTGGCGCGCCCCGGCCTACGCGGGGTCGCCCGACGCCGGAGCACGCATGCCGCCGCAGGCTGAGCAGACCCTCGCCCGGATCGACCATCAGTGTGCGGCTGGTCCCAGCTCGAGCCTGGGTGTGTTTGACGCAAGCACGCTGCGACTTGCGCATCTGTATCAGCGCTATGGTGCGGCCACGCTGACCCGCGTTCGAGACGATGACTACGTCGACTTCGATCGGTTCTTGGGTCGCCATCGCTTCAGCCTGAGCGGTGGGCGGTGCACGTTGGAGGTCGATGTGTCTGATCCGATGCTCGCGCTGCGGATCGCGCGCTTGTCATGGGCTGGCCCGTAGCGCTGGGTGGTCGCGAACGCCGTTCTATCGCCGCGCACCGACATCGTTCGTAAGTGTCTGCCGCGCCTCGTAAGTGTCAGACCCCAGGTATTTATATTTTCGCGGCATCTCAATCGTGCCCCTGCTTCAGCGCCGCCCAGGTCGACAGCCACGCGGCCATCTCCTCCGAGTTATCTCCCCGACGAAGCTGCGTCAGCACCTGATTCACGTATGGCGCCGTGACTCCGATCCGGCGAGCGACAGCGACCTGGCTGAGCAATGCGCCATCGACCAGGGCCCACATCAGGAAGCGACGGGTAGGGTTGCCGCCGCGCCCGCGCTTGACCCGTCGCAACTCGGCTGGTGGCAGCCCACAAACCTCGCTGGCTCGCTCGATTATGGCCTCCACCGACAGCCGCTGAGGGGCCTCGACGCGGCGAGCGGATGTACGCGGTAGGAACAGACCAGGCTGCAGCCAACCATCAGCGGTGTTGAGAGCGGCCGGCCACTGACTGCGACCGACGTGAAGATCGCGCAGATAGGCGTCGAGGCCATCGTTGCCAAACCGCGGACCGAGTACCCCGGCGGTGAGCCAGTCCGGGGTCGGATCCAATCCGACGTAGGCGCGATGGCTGGTCCAGCACATCTCATCAGGTCGACTGACCAGGTGCGCCTTGACGGGGTTGATGTGGATATAGGCGAGCACGTGCAGCAGCCAGTCTCGTCGGTGACCCGACGGCTGCCGAACCGTCCGCGAAACACAGGGCCGTCCCATTTGTTCAGGCGGTTGACCCGGACGGTGCAGGCGCCGGCGAGGTGCTGTATTCCCTTCGATAGAAAGCAGATGGGCCGACTTGATTGCGCCGACGCCGCTTGACGCCGGGGCGGGGTTGGCCGTCAAGTTCGGGCCACTTTGTTTGGAGCGCTCATGGGCTCGATCGCAGACCAGCTCGCCGCGCCCGGCGTCCGCATCGACGCGCTGCTCGACCTTTGGCGCAACACGCCGCATCCGCTGCTGGCCGAGGCCATCGACGCGCTGACCGCCGTGCACCCGCCGCCAATGCTCCACGGTCGCACCCAGAAGGACACCATCGCCCGACTCACCGCCCTGCTTGAGGCCGAGGGCAACGACGCCGATCTGGGCGCAGCGCTGCGAGCGTTCCCGACCGGTAAGCTGGCCGACGCGGCCCGCCAACTCGATCAGCTGCTGCAGCGACCGCGCGATCCCCGCATGGCCGCGCGCATGCTCGATTTGCTCGCCGACCCGCCGTATCGCACGCCCAAAGCGCATGCGTGGTGGCAAAGCGTGCTCG
>JBNMOZ010000692.1:0-3274 GCA_051276005.1 Bradymonadia bacterium
TTTTTTCCGATCGGTCGTAAATGCCATTGAGTTTCGCTATGCTCGGTGCATGGGACGCCCACGCCAATACGACACAGAGACCGCCCTCGACGCCGCGCAAGTCGCGTTTTGGTCGCACGGATACGCCAGCACGTCGGTCGCCGACCTGTGCACCGCCACCGGCTTGAAGAAGGGCAGCCTGTACCAGGCCTTCGGCGACAAGCACGCGCTCTTCATGCGGGTGCTCGACCGCTACCTCGCGGGGGGGCGCGCCATGTTCGTGGCCATCGGCCAGGCCGAGCCAGACGCCGTGGTGCCCAGCATCCGCGCGTGGCTGACGATGGCCAGCGCTGGGGCCTGCGTGCAGTCGGGCCCGGGTGGCTGCATGGCGGTCAACAGCCTGGTCGAGTTGGGCCCGCACGACGCCGCCGTCGAGTCGGCGCTGGCGGCGCACTTCGGGGCGCTGCGCGAAGCACTGCGAACGGCCCTTACGCGCGCCCAGCAAGCCGGCATCGTGCGCAGTGATCGCGCGGCCGACGATCTGGCGCGCTACCTTGAGACGATGGTCAGCGGGCTGGCGACCGGCGGACGCGGCGGCCAGTCCGGGGCCGCGCCGGGTCTCATCGACATCGCCATCGACGCGCTGAGCACCCCCGCGGCGTAACCAAAAAGTCGCGCGCACACGGTGCGCATCGCCGGCCGATCGCGCTGGCATCAGCCATGGGCTGACTCGCCCTGCTGCCGTTCTGCCTTCTTGCATGTGATCCCCCGGCCGGCCCCAACGTCATCGTGCCGGGCTTCCCGACCGCCCTCGTCGTGCACGCCGATCGCGGCGTGGCCTACGTGAGCAGCACCAGCACCGACGATCGGCGCTCAGCCTCGACGGCACGCTGCTCTGCGCCTCGGGCGGGCTGGCCGGCAGCGTCGATGTGTTCGCCGTGCAAGACGACGGCACGCTCATGCTCGACGCCACGAACGACATTGAGACTGACCCGACCGCTTCAAGCCCACGCGGCGCTGCGTATCGCCGGTCGGTTCACGCCAACGACGGCCTGACGACAGCCGAAGGTGCCCACCAACGCGCCCACGAAGCGCGCCCGCGCTCGAGTCCACACGCGTGTTGGTTTTGTGCAGCGAATCGAAAAGACTTCGAACCGATCCGCGCCTCGGGTCACATAGAACCCGTGCAGACCCAAACGCTCCCATCCATGGCCCGCCTGGTCGACCAGTACGCCGACCGGCTCTATCGGGCCGCCGCCCTGGGCTCGACGCCGGAGGACGCTCGCGATCTGTGCCAGGAGACCTTCCTGGTGGCCGCGCGCAGCCAGTTCGAGGGGCGATCGGCGCCGTATACCTGGCTGTACGGGATCATGAAGAACCTGCGGCGGGAGCGACGGCGCAAGGCCCGGCGACGTGCGCCGGCAGATGCGCCGCGGTTGGCCATCGCAACCCCCGAGGCGCAGTTGGCCCTCACTCAAACGCGGGCGGCGGTACAGGCCGCGGTGTCGCACCTGCCTGAAAATCAAAGAGAAGCCGTGATCCTCTTCTACCTCGAGGAGCTGCCGGTGGCCGAGGTCGCCCGCCGCACTGGCGTGCCCGCGGGCACGATCAAGTCACGGCTGTTTGCGGCCCGAACCGCCCTGCGACGGGCGCTGAAAGGGGATCGCTGATGTTGACCTGCGAAGACATTCAGATGCAGCTGGGTCCCCTGGCCATGGGGCTGCTCGATGCCCGGGAGGCCGAGCCGCTCGAGCGCCATATTCAGGGCTGCACGGCGTGCACCGCGGCGTTCATCGCCGAAGAAGACATCGACGCGCAGCTGCGATCGCTGCTGCGCGTAACGGCCCCGACCGATCTGGCGAGAGACATCAAGGCCGCGCTGCCGATGGCCCGTGGCCGACGGGGGCGATGGGCCCTGGCCGCGGTCGCCGCTGCGGCGGCGCTGTCGCTGAGCTTCTCTTTGGGCCGACGCACGGATTCACCGCTCGCGCCAGAGACCGCCTGGCTCGTCCGTGGCGGTGAGCGGCTCTCTTTGACCAGCCCGATGCGCGCCGGCGACCGCCTCGTGGCGCCCTCAGTGGCGCAGGTGACCTTGGACGGTGTGCGGCTGACGCTGAGCGAAGCCGAAGCGGTGGTCCTGCGCGCCGAGCGCGGCGACGGACCCGAGTTGAGCCTGCTCAGCGGCCGCTTGGACGCGCAATTGCCCGCCGGGGCGCCCTTCGAAATCAATACGCCCGCCGCCCAGCTCATCAGCCGGGGTGGCCGATTCTCTCTCGCGCTCGGTCCCGAGCAGAAAGCCCAGGCTCAGATGCGTGGCAAGATTGCATTGGTCGTGCTGACCGCCGCCGTGACGGCGCTGACTGTGCGTGCCTTCGACGGCGACGTGCAGGTGAAGAACGCCCATGGCACCGCCCGGGTGCCCGCAGGTCGATCGGTCGGCGTTGTGCAAGGTGCGCCGCCCGCGCGTCTCGACGATGACGCGCGGGCGCGACGCAGGCTTGAAGAGGCCCGGACCCAACTCGCTGACTTGAAGCGGGACAACGCCCGGCTCAAGGACCAGGTCGAGCGCCTCAAAGAGGGCCAGGGCGACGTCGCTGAGCCCCGCGAGATGGGCGAGGTGTTGTTCGACCTCAAGGCGTTGGTCAAAGAGCACGGCATGAACCTGTACGGCACCCTCGACAAGAGCCATCCGCTCTTCAAGGAGCTGCAGGCCATGGGCCCCGAGGGCATCAAGATGCTCAGCAGCCTGCTGAAGAGTGGCAATGACACCGAGCGGTTCGTGGCGGCGGCGCTGATGGAGAAGCTGTTGGACCCCGCGGCGATCCCGGCGCTCGCTGATGCGTTGCATGGCGAGAACAAGGGCAACCTGCTGGTGCAGCGCATGTCATCGCATGCGTTGGCCATCATTGGCGGCGAGGCGGCCATCGAGCCCCTGGAGCGCGCCATGAACGACGGCCCCGAATGGGGCGTGCAGGGCAACGCGGCCTATGGCCTGGCGCAGATGGGGCGGCGGTCGGGCATCGACTGGATGCTCGACACCTACACGAACACCGACGACCCCATGATTCGGGCCACGGCGCTGCCGGCCATGGCGGCGATTGGCGACCCGAGCTACCTGCCTGTGATGCATAAGCTGTTGCAGGAAGAGACCGAATACTCGAAGCAGACAATGGCGTTGCAGGGCATCGCCAAGGCTGGCCAGCCTGAGAGCCTGCCGATCCTTGAAGCGCTGATCGACGATCCCGCGGCCGATAAGATGCTGTTGGTGGCGGCGAAGAAGGCCTTCAACGAGATC
>JBNMOZ010000693.1:0-3272 GCA_051276005.1 Bradymonadia bacterium
CCACCCGCAGGAACGTCTCTTGGAGGAGGTCATTGGCGAGCTCACGGTGCTTCATCATGCGAAAGATGAAGCGAAACACCGGTCCCTCGTGGCGCTGGAGCAGAAGCTCAAACGCCCGTGCGTCCCCCTCCTTGTAGCGCGTCATGAGCTCTTCATCGCTGCCTTGAGCGGTCTTCTTGACCAGCGTTGCTAGCAGCGACCAGAGCATCGGTGACGCGACTCCTCAAACGCCGGGGGGCGAGAAACGATCTAGAAAGGACCAAACAGCGTACATCGACGCATACCGCGTCGGCGCGAATGATTCTACGGCTCTACGTGCCAAGATCCATCATTCATCCGTGATATCGACCAGATGGCAGGCGACCGCCTGGGCGCCGACGATGTTGCGCAGCGCTGGGATCGTCGCCGAGCATCGCGCTTCGGCGATGGGGCAACGCGGATGAAAGGCACAGCCCGGCGGGGGCGCGAGCGGGCTGGGTGGCTCGCCCTGCAGGGGGAGCGCCTGGCTGCGGCGATGGGGATCGGGTTTGGGCGACGCCGCGAGCAGCGCCCGCGTATACGGATGCCGGGGCGCCTTGAAGACGTCTGCCGCAGGCCCACGCTCCACGATCCGGCCCAGGTACATCACGGCGACGCGGTGGCTGATGTGGCGGACGACGTCGAGGTCATGGCTGATGAACACGTACGCGAGCCCGCGCTCGGCTTGAAGGTCTTGCAGCAGGTTGATGACGCCGGCTTGCACGCTGACGTCGAGGGCTGAGACCGCCTCGTCGGCGACGATCACGTCCGGGTCGAGGGCCAGCGCGCGGGCGATACCGACGCGCTGGAGTTGGCCACCGCTGAATGAATGCGGGCGACGATCGGCGATAGACGGGTCAAGCCCGACGCGCCCCAACAGCTCAGCGACGCGGCGGTCACGGTCTGCGATCCCATGCACCCGCAAAGGCTCGGCGACGGAGTCTCCGATGGTCATGCGCGGATCGAGGCAGTCGTAGGGATCCTGGAAGATCATCGCGGCGCGGCGTCGCAAGCCCTGGCGCAATCGGCGCTCCGGCAGGTCGGTGACGTCCTCGCCAAAGGCGCGCACCCGGCCGGCGGTGATGACCTCTAACCGCAGAAGCGCGCGGCCCAGGCTCGACTTGCCACAGCCACTCTCACCCACGATGCCCAGGGTCTCGCCGGGCTTGATGACCAGGTCGACGCCTGTAACCGCCTGGACGACCCGATCGCGACCGGCCGGGTAGTGCACCGTCAGGCCCTCGGCCTGTAGCAGCGGGGCGTCGCTCATTGGGGGTGCCGACACCGCCATGCGCGGTCGTCGAGGTGCGTCAGGGCGACAGGCGCATCGCAATCAGGCTGGGCGAAGGCGCACCGCGCTTGGAACCGGCATCCCACCGGAAAATCGCGGGGGCTGGGGACCGTGCCGGGGATGGCGGAGAGCCGATCACCCGCAACGCGTGCGGCCGGCATGCTGTCGAGCAGCCCGCGAGTGTATGGATGCCGAGGCGCGTCGAAGAGGCTGGCGACCGGCGCGTCCTCAACGATTTGCCCAGCGTACATGACGACGACACGGTCGACGGTCTGCGCGACCACGCCCAGATCGTGAGAGATGAGCAAGAGCCCCATGCCTCGAGCCGTGCACCGCTCAAGGATCAGCGCGAGCACCTGGGCCTGGATCGTCACATCCAGGGCGGTGGTCGGCTCGTCGGCGATGAGCAAATCTGGATCGCAAGCCAGCGCGATGGCGATGACGACGCGCTGGCGCATTCCGCCGCTGAGCTCATGTGGATAAGACCGCGCGCGCGCCTCGGGATCGGGGATGCCGACCTCGCCGAGCAACTCGACCGTGCGCAGATGGGCCGCGCGGCGGTTGAGGCCTCGGTGGCGGCGCAGGCGCTCCGAGATTTGGCGGCCGACCGGATGGACCGGGTTCAACGCGCTGCCTGCGTTCTGGAACACGAAGCCCACGCGCTCGCCGCGCAGGGTCTGCAGGGTCGGTTGATCGATCTCATAGATGGAGGCGCCGTCGACCTCGACGCGCCCGCTGACTGTCGCCGGCGGGCGAGGCAGAAGATCGAGGATCGCGCGGGCCGTGACGCTCTTACCGCAGCCGCTCTCGCCGACGATGGCGACGGTCTCGCCGGGGCCGAGCTGAAGGGTGATGCCGCTGACCACTTCGATGCCGTTGAATGCGACGCGCAGATCGTGGAGCGCGAGAAGGCTCATGACGCGCTGCGAGTCGGTCCACTCAAGAGTCGTCTGGTCCCAGCAGGTCGCTGACGAGTGTTTCTGCGTCGATCAGGCCTTGCTGGACGAGCTGACGCACGAGAACCAACACAAGCTGAGCGGTCGGGGACCCCGCCTTGCGTAACGCGCGCTCGAGCGCCGCGAGCAGCTCGTCCGCGCCCGGTCGGTTGGGCGCCTTCTGGAAGCGATCGAGGTACCGCGCGATAACCCGGTCGCCTGATCGAAGCGATTCATTGTCGATGCGATCGAGAACCCCCGGCTCGGCATGCGCCGGCGCCTGGGAAATCTGGAGCGCGCGCTCGCTACGCCGCTTCTTGCGGCGAATCATACCGAAGCCCGCGTCGCCACCGCGCGGCGTCGGTTCTGCCTCGCTCGGGCGCGGCGGCATGCTGGTCGGCGGGAGCCGTGGCGGCTGTTGGCTCGACTGAATCGGGCGGGCGGGCAGGTTTCGCGGGGCGCCTGGGTCGATGGCGGCGGCCGCTCGCGGCGGCGCCGATGTTCGCTCGAGCGTGGCCAGGCGCTCGGGTTCAGACGTGAGGGCCGCGATGCTGACCATCGATCCGAGATCGAAGACGTCGTCGCCGAGCTCAACGGAGTCCCCGGGACGGAGCGAACCGAAGTCCAACGCGCGTGGTCCGTTGGACGAGGGCGATAGCGGCGGGCTGGATCGTCGAGGCGGTGGGCGCGACTGCGACGGCGCACCGGGGGGCAGGGACGGTATTCGAGATGGCGGCGGGGCTGATGACGGCGCGAAGGCTGCCAGGCTGTCGAGGCTCGCCAGCGCGTCTCGCCTGCCGGCAGCCGCATTGGGTGATGCCAAGTGGGGGGCGCGCGTCGCGACGTGCGGAGCCAGACCGAGCGCCGGCCCCGGGTCGGAGGCATCGATGCTCGACAGGTCGGTCACGCTGAAGTCGAACATGTCGACCGGCGAGTCCTGCACGGATCCGTCAGTGCGATGCCGGGTGGCGCCGGCGTAATGCACCGCGATGGCCTCAGAGATGTCGCGCGCTGACGCCACCAGCGGG
>JBNMOZ010000694.1:0-3272 GCA_051276005.1 Bradymonadia bacterium
CCCAGCTCGCCTCACCCGGTGAGCAGGCGCTGCGCGATGCCCTAGCGCGCGACTGACGTGCCGCGCTGCGTGCGTCAGGGGCTCGTCGGCGGCGGGGTCGCCGGCGGCGGGGTCGCCGGCGGCGGGGTCGCCGGCGGCGGGCTGAGCGGCTCGCCGTGCCCCGGCCCCAGGATCTTCGGCCGGTAGGTCGCGTAGTCGAACTTGGGCGAATGATGCGGATGGTGGCACTCAACGCAGACCGCCTCGGGCACCTTGGTCTTGATCAGGTGATGCCCGCCGCCCATATCAGCGTGCCGTGATCCGGGCCCGTGACAGGCCTCACACTGCACGTTCGTCTTGCCCTCAACCTTGCCCAGCACCGTGCCGCCCGGCTTCTGCCAGCCCACCACATGGCAGCTCACGCAGGTCGCGTCGAAGGTCTTCTTCGCGTCGACCAGCGTCTGCCAGGCATGCGAATGCTTGGTGGTCTTCCAAAACTCCATGGCCTCGGGGTGGCAGTCGTTGCAGCTGGCGTCGCCGACATAGCCTGACTGCCCCTCGGGCACGGGCGGCACCTCACCGGCGCTCGCCAGGTTGATGGCCTTGAGGGTGTCGTTATAGGCGGTCATCCACGCCGTCACCGTCGCGTCCTGCGGCACCGTCTTGGGCAGCGCTATCAGGTCGTACTCGAACCGCTTACCCGTCGGATTCGTCGGCAAGGTGAGCGCGTTCATCTCGGCCTCGATCTTGGCGATGTCGGCGTTGAGCGTCGGGCTGGGCATGCGGCCGGCCATGTCGCGGCGCATCTTGATCGACAGCCGCAGGCGCTCCTTCTTGCGCGCCACGTCGCCGATGGGATCGGTCAGCGGCCCCGCCTTCGCCAGATCGGCGAAGATGATCTGCCCCACGTTACGGCCGCGATCGCCCACCTCGATGATGAACGCGTCGCCCGACTTCGTCGCGATCTCGCGCTCTTCGGGGTGGCGGCCCAGGATCCACATGTCGACCCCCTCGGCGTTGCGCGACAGGCCCCGCAGCTCGGCGCGCTCGATGGCGGCCAGGCCGATGATCGTCTGCGCCCCCTGCGCCCGCAGCGCCTTTGCAGCCGCCTGCACGGCGGGCAGCGGATCGGTCGCGGTGCCCTTGGGCACGACGTCGCCGGGTCGCGCCACGCCCAGGATGCCGATCTTCACGCCGCCGAGCGTCAGCAACCGCCCCGCGCCGCCCGGCACGTTCACGGTCACGTCGGCACCGGGCAACGCGTTGGCGAAGCCCGGACCGCGCAGCATGTCTTCAGGCGTGGGCACGATGGCGTCGATCTTCATCTGCGTGAGCGCGCGATTGATCAGGGCGGCCTTGGCCTCTTGCTGGCCGACTTGATGGTCCTCGATGGCGTGCTCGAACAGGGTCGGACCCACCACGAGCACGGCCGTCGGGCCCTTCGCCCGTTCAGCGGCGATGGTGGCGGCGACGCGGTCGATGCCGCCGAGCAGCAAATCGACGGTGCAGCCGCACGGCTCGATGTAGCCGATGAGCGACGAGACGACGAGCACCCGTGACGGGCCGTCCGCCGCTGCAACGGGCGGGGTCTGGCTCTGACCACCACAGGCGCTGAGCAGCAGGCTCAATAGAGCGATTCGGTACATGCGATCTCCCGGTCAACGCGCGGAGCATAGCGGGCCGTCACGATCGGTGCAGCCCGTCAGTCGCTCGGCGCTGCGCTGCGCGCCTCTCGGTGGCCGCGGTGCCCGGCCGAAGGCAGCCGCAAGTCGCGACAAAGCCACACCGATTCGCTGCCTGTGAGCGGCGAATTGACTCGCGCGGTGCGGTCACCGACAATCGCAGTATTCTGGTTGATGTAAGGAACGGTGTGACCGCTTCGCGTCCGTGCCCACGCTGCAAGAAATCTGTCCCTGTCGACGCCGACATTTGCGAGGCGTGCGGGTGCCCATTGCACCAGCGCACCCTCATTGGCGTGGCCGCGATCGCTCCGCGTGTGCGGGAGTCGGCCGCCCGGGCGCCCAGCCATCAAGCGCCCAGCGCGTGGGGGCCCCTGCCGGTCGAGCCGATCGAGCCGGCCGACCAGACCGTGCGCGGCCCGCCGCGCCCCTCAGGCCCGGCCTGGGCGCAGATGCCCATGGCCGCGCCCACGCTGCTCGACAGTCAGCCCCCGTTTCGAGCCGTCACGCCCGCCGGCGGGCACCCTGCCTTGCCGCCGACGCGGACCCTCAAGCCCGATGCATCGCCGACCGACGGACCCGCTGCGGCAAAGGCTGCCGTCCAACACCGTCCCGGATCGGACCGGCGCCGCGGCCCTGAGACGATCGCCGCCGACCAGATGCACTTCGCCCTCCAAAGCACGCGCGCCGAAGCCGCACGCGCTCGAAAGGCGCGGCGCACTTCGAGGACGATGTTTGTTCTGGTCGCCGGCCTGCTGATGGCCGCCGCGTTCGTGTACGCCACTCGTTTTCGGGCCGATTTGGTCGGCGCTTTCGAGGTCACGCGCACTTCGTCGGGCTACGCCGTCAAGGCCGGTCTTGTCACATCAGGGCCCGCCGTCGTGCGGCATCCAGGGGGAGAGACGCCGGTCGATGGCTCGGCCGAGCTGAACTTCGAGATCCCCAGCGCAGCGCTCGTTCTGGGCGACAACCCGGTGGCTCTGGACGTTGTCGGTGACGCGACGCGCCGGCTCACCCTGCACGTCATGGTCTTCTACCATCGCCTCGCGCCGCCACTCACGCCGCCCACCCGCGGCACGCCCGTGCACCTGGGCTTGGAAGTTCAACCCGGCTGGACGGCCGCCCTGAAGACCGGCGGCACGGTCACGCTGGTTGACGCCAAGCACCTGCGACTGTCGGTGTCGCCCGACGCGGCCATCGACGCGACGCCTGCGGGCTCGACCGTGCTGGTGCCCATTGCGTTCGAGCTGCGCGCCCCCGATGGCGAGACGCATGCGTTCACCGAGCGCCTGCATCTGCCCCCGCCCTCGGCCCCGCCCTCGGCCCCGCCAACGCCTTCAAGGTCGAAGTGAGCGGACGCCCCTGCCCCGTCTGTGGCACCGACGTGCCGCCCAATAACGCCTTCTGTGGCGCCTGCGGGGCCCGCATGCCCAAGTCGGCGAGCGGCGCGGGCCACGATCAGCTCATCGGGCAGGTGATCGACGGCCGCTTCCGCATCCTCAACTTGCTCGGCTCGGGCGGCATGGGCGCGGTCTATCTGGCCGAGCACGTCGGCATCGGCAAGCAGGTCGCCATCAAGGTCTTGCGGGCCGATCTGCGCGACAACCGCGATCT
>JBNMOZ010000695.1:0-3272 GCA_051276005.1 Bradymonadia bacterium
TTCTTGGGCGTGTGAAACTGGCGCCAATCGCGCGCTTCAGAGAACTCGATGACGCGGGCGGTCAGGGCTTCAAAGGCATGCATGCGCGCAGCATACGACACCGCCCCCGACGGCTACATCCCGATTTCACGCATCACCTCATTGATCTCGCGGGTGTCGAGCCCCGGCAGCCCGCCCGGTATCATGGGCATCCCGCGTCCACCGGCGCCGCCGCCGAAGAAGCTGACATCGGCGAAGGCCCACAGCGTGCGCAGGTTGACCCAAATCACGACGCACCAAGCGAGCACCCGCACCACGCGCGCCAAGCGATCGGTCAGCCGCGTGTCGATGACCGCCGCGAAGGTGGCCAATCGCGTCGGCAGGTCACCGGCGGCATGTCCCGACGCGATGCACAGCGCCAGCGGCTCGCCCATGTCGTCCGCGCGCGGCGAACACTCGGCGAAGGGCGTGCCCTGGCGCAGCCGCGCCGCAATTTGGGACAAGCTGGGTGCGTCGGCCAGTCGAGACGCGGCTTCGAGCGCCGACGCCTCGCCGCCCGGTCGGCTCAACCCCGCGCCCAAGGCCTCGGCGATGCGCGCCTGATGGTGCTGGCTCATCCACCGCCCGATCAGCGGGGCGCCACGCAGGCGCACGAGGCTGCGCCGCCGGTCCATCAGCCCCCACGCCACCGCCCCGGCGATGAACGCGAGCGGCAGAACGTCGCCCCAAAAGCCGCCAGACGGGCTGCCGAGCAGGCTCAAAATAAAGCGCCCAGAGCCCGCGCTGAGGAGCGTCATCACGGTCGGCACGAACATCGCCGCCCAGAGCGCACGACGACGCGTCCGTCGCGCTCGCCGCTGTGCCGAAACGACCCGCAAGCTGGACGCGCGCCCGGCATGCTCCGCGCCCCCGACCCAGATCAACTCGGGCGAGCTGAGCACCCCGGCTTGCGCGAGGACCATGCCCAGCGGCGCACCGCTGCGCACCCCGGTGATGAGCGGGCGCACCCAGCGCGAGATGGCGCCACCGAGCCGCTCCAGCGCCTCCAACGCGTCGAGGGGGGTCCGCCCGGCGTCGAGCAAGTCTGCGAGGGTCTCAAGGCGGCGCTCATCGACCCGCATGATGACCCCGCGGCAGAATGGGGGTCATCGACGCGATGGCCAGCAACATCAGGGTCGCCAGCAGCGGCCCGCAGATGCCGATGGCCACCAGCAAGAGCTTGAGGCCGCCAACGCTGGCGTGCAGATTCAACGCCTGCACGCTCGAGAGCAGAAAATCGGTCATCGTCGTGCCCGCCAGGAACATGGCCAAAGGGCGCGCCGATCGCGCCTGGCGACGCACCTTATGCGCCAGAAAGAACAACGCCGCCGCGAGCCCTCCATCGAAGATGACCCACGCCCACTGAATGCTCACGTCGCCAAACCAGGCGGCGCCATCGGCCGCGGCGAGCAAGACCGTCCACGGCACGAGCGCGCCCGCGAGCAGCCACAGGGCCCAGGTCCAGGCGCGGGCGGTCAGGGTGCTGAGCATATGCAGCGCCGTCTCAAGACCAAATCGCAGCAACCCGCCCCCTGCGAAGGCGATCAGAACCGCGCGCAGTCCACCTGCGCCGACCGACCCAGGCATCGTGACGAGGTATTGTGGCGTCCAGACGTCGGGGTGAAAGCGCGCCTTGAACTTGCGGACCCCGTTGAAGCTGTACAGCGCACCGAGTCGGTCGCGGCAGGTCACCATGACGCGCCGCAGGAGTCGGTGCGGGCCAGGTTGGGTGTCGACGCTGGCGAGCGGCGCCATGCCCAGAGTGACGTAGCGATCGCCGGCATCCTGGGCGTCTATCATTGCGGTATGGATGAGCAATTCGGCGGTGCCATTCGGCGCCTCCGGTATGCGAATGACGTCCTCGAAGAACCATCCGTCGCGCGCATACACTGGCACTGCGGCGAGGAAGCCCACCGGCAGGTCACCGGACTCCGCGACGTAGTATCGCCGCTCCTCCGGGAAGTCGAAGGGCGCCAGATCGACCATGAAGCGCATCATGCGCATGCGGCGGTTCTCTCGCCATCGGTCCAGCACCGCGTCAATCTCAGCGCGCAACGAACCGGGCGCGCGGGCCAACTCGTCGGCGCTGACCCGCCGCACGCGCACCCCCTTGTTGCGCGCCCGGTTGACCTGCGACCTCAGGCTGCGCCGGTCTGGGCCGTCCAGGGTGTACGCGCTGGGATCCCAATCGGGCTGCTCGGCGATTTGCACCGCATCGAACTGCGCCCCAGCGGCGCGCAAGGCCGCCAGAAAGCTGGGCTCCACCGCGAAGAACACGCTGGGCAAGTTCTCGGCCAGGAAGCGCTCACAGACCGCGACGATCGCATCAGCTGGCCCCACTGGCTGGCCCGCGACGATGCAGCGACCCGCCGCGATGACGTACGCGACGACGGCGTCGACGACCGGATCGAACCAGTACGACAAGCCGGGCTCAAGGATCTGGAAGCTGGTGGAGTTCTCGCCGTGACGACGCAGCAAATCGAGCACTCGCGCCCGAACAGGGTCGGGCGCGGGACTGCGCCAAGCGGGCTCGGTCATTGGGTGGGGTGTGAGAAGCGATGCATCGTCAGCATCATAGCACCGCCCGCAGGACGCGAGCGGTTCGACCACAGGTGCGGCTACTGCTCGAGGATCTTGAACTCGACGCGGCGGTTGTTGGCCCGACCGGTGCGGGTCTTGTTCGTATCGATGGGCTCTTCCTCACCGTAGCCAACCGCCGTCAAGCGCGCGGCCTCGACACCCTTGTTCATCAGGTATGTGCGCACGGAGCCGGCACGCTCCTGCGAGAGGCTCTTGTTGTAGGCATCCTTGCCACGACTGTCGGTGTGGCCCTGGACTTCGATGAGCTTGATGCGGGTGTAGCTCTTCATCACCTCGGCGACCTCGTTGAGGACCGGGAAGCTGACCGGCTTGATGACGGCCTTGCTGGTCTCGAAGAAGACCTTCTTGAGGATGACGATGTTCTTCTCGGTGACTCGAACGAGGGTGAGCTTCTTGTCCGGGCAGCCGTCTTCATCCTCGAAGCCATTCACGGTCTCGGGATCCATCGGGCACTTGTCGTTCACGTCGAGGATGCCGTCCTTGTCGTTGTCGGGATCCGGGCAGCCGTCTTCGTCTTCGAAGCCGTCCTTGTCTTCGGGATCCTTCGGGCACTTGTCGACCTGGTCGTTGAGGCCATCACCGTCGGTGTCGGGGATGCCATCGGGGCAGCCGTCGGTGTCTTCGAAGCCGTTGATGTTCTCGGGATCGTTGGG
>JBNMOZ010000696.1:0-3270 GCA_051276005.1 Bradymonadia bacterium
ACAAAGGCATCGACGCCCTGCAGGTCACGCGGACGGCCGGCGAGCAGGACGGTCTGGGCGCCCGCATCGCGTAAGGCGCGCACGATCTCTTGCGCCTGGGCGTAGTCGTCTTCGTGACCGCACAGGCAGGCGATCGTCGCGCCGCTTGCCTTGAAGGCGGTCGCCAAATCCATCGGCGCGTCAAAGCCATCATTGGTCAACGCCTCGACGCCGCCGGCTTGCAACAGGTTCGCTGCGAAGGTCGCGCGCGACAGGTGACGCGCGAGTGGGCCGATGTTGGCGAGGAAGACCTGGGGGCGTGTCGACTGAGCGTCCGCGTGCGCGCGCAGGGCTTCAAAGGGCGCAGCATCCCGTCGTACCGGCAGCGCTTGCGCGCCCACGACCTGCCCATCATCGACCGCACGCAGCAGATCGTCGAAGCGTACACCGGCCTCGATGTGCCGGGCGGCTTCGGCGAGATCTGCCGACTCCACCATCACTGCCGACGTGGGCCGCGCGGCGCGCCACGCATCGAGGCCCGCCTGGTCAACGGGCGCGACCGCGACAATTGAGTCAGTATCTGCGAACGCGCTGACCCCGGTGATCGGCCGTTTGCGACGGGCGATGTCGGTGGCGCGGGTGTGTGCCACGTCGACGATCGCGCCTTGAATCCGGCGCGTGACCAGCCCCGCCATCATGCCGCCGCCAGCCTCGACCTCTTGAAACGTCCGCCAGCCGGCCTCGGCAATGTCGGTGGTGAGCGTCTCAAGAAACCAACTGCCGCCCGCCGGATCGGCGACGTCGGCGAGGTGGCTCTCCTGCGCCAGTATCGTCTGGGTGTTGCGGGCGATGCGGTGGCCGCGCGCAGACGGCTGACCCAAGGCGACATCGAAGGGCAGCGAGACCACCTCGTCGGCCCCGCCGACCGCGCCCGCGAAGACGCTCGCCGTGTTGCGCAGCATGTTGACGTAGGGATCGCGACGCGTCGTCTGACGCAGCGCGGGCCACGCCCGAATGCGCAGCGCCGCGTCGGTTCCGCCGCTCGCTTCGATGACGCGTGTCCAGGCGAGCCGCAAAGCGCGCAGGGTGGCGATGCTCTCGAAGAAGCGCACGCCGACGTTGACCGTAAAGCCGATGCGCCGGGCCGCCTCATCAACGCGCAAGCCCGCGTCCACCAAAGCGCCCAGATACGCGACGCCAGTCGCCAGCGCATAGCCCAGGCATTGCGCCTCGCCCGCGCCCGCGCCGTGATAGGCCCGCGTATCAACCTCAAAGACGCGCTCGACCGGCGAGTCGACGGCCAACTGCGCACCGAGCGCGATCGCGTTGACGCTGACGGCGCCCGCCCGCGCCAGGTGGCCAATGGGGTCGAGGCCAAGACTGCAAACCTGCGGTCGCGCGCTCAGGGCGATCGCGTGCAGCACGTTGCCGCCCACCAGATGAACCGGCGCGTCGACGCCCTTGAGCGCAGCGTCCAGGTCGACCCGATCGGCGAGCGTCAGTCCGTCCAGGTCAAGCACGACGGCCTGCGCGCCCTGCGCGAGATCCGCGGCGATTTGGGCGTTGCTGATGCGCGGATCGGGGTGACGGGCGACGGTCAGTGGCGTCCAGCCTGCAGCCGCGCGCACCGGGCTGCGCGCGCCGTCGGCCGCCGTGTAGAGCGGCTTGATCGCGATGGCATCATCGGTGCTTCGAACGAGGCGTTTGTCGAAGTCAGCGCCCTTGAGATCGCGCTCGACGTGGGCACGCCAGTCGGCCAGGGACGGGGTCGGAAGATCGGGTGTCTGCTCATCCATGACTCAATGATCGCGATCCAGTGACGTGGCGGCAACCGGCATGCGGTGTCCAGCAAGCGCGCACACGTCTTGGTCTGCCACGCCGAAGCCGAGCAGGCGCCCGGAAACACCTTCCAGACAAAGCTTTTCACCGTCCTCGCGTGACGGGAGACGTGCGCCTTGCAGGAGTCGTTTCATGACGACCCAAACGAACCAAACCCAAACTCGGGAGAACTCACTGCGCGCATGCCCAAGGCCGAAGCCCGCAGGCCGCGGCGCATTGCCATTCAAACCGGCTGATTGAGCACTCCAGACACGAAAGGCACGACCGAGGTCGCGCCTTTCGTGTCTGGAGCTTGGAGCATTTAGCGCCTATCGCGCCGATCCCGGCGCTCGTCTCGGCGCAGCTTGCGGCGTCGATGCCGGGTCTCCTGCCGCTGAATGCTGCGATTCAACCAGTCGTCGATCCGACCGTGGTGGCGCCCCATCAGCTGATCAGGCAGGCCATGCAATTGATCGACGAGGTCGGTGAGTTGGCCACCGAGTTGCCCGGACAGTCGATCGAAGATCCCGTCGCCACGGCCGAGCAAGCGGGCCTTCTGGTCGCCGAACTCGGCCTCGGTCAACGCCCCCTTCTCGCGCAGCGCATGCAGCTGCTCGATCTGGCGCATGACGTCTTCGGCGCGGGCGCGCTCAACCGCGACGTGCTCGGGGTTGTAGCGCGTGTCGAAGGCCACTTCGCCCTGCGTGAGCATCTTGAAGGCGTCGCCGAGCGAGAGGAACGCGGGCACGAGCGTCCAGCTGAAGACGGCTGACGCCAGAGCGCGCCCCCACCGCCGCAAGTACCAGTTGTGCAGACCAAACAGGCAGCCCAAGAGCGCCAGCGCCACCGCGGTGGAGCGCTGCTTGGCAGGCCGCAAGACCGCAGGAAGGCTGGCCCCAGTCGCGACAAGTTCGGTGCCGTCGCGGGCGTCGACATCGCCGCGCAGGATACCCTCGATTCGGGTCTGAACGACACGCGCGGACGCTGGGCGATCGATGGACAGCGGGGCGAGGAGCTGTTCAATCAGGGCCTTCGTCGCAGCGCTCGCGTGCACCACCGGCTGCCAATCGAGGCGGTGGCCCTTCATCAAGTCGAGGGGATCGCGGCGGCTGAGCAAGGCGATCGCGAGCACGCCCAACGCGTACAGGTCGGTCGCCGGGCTGGCGTCACCGCTGAACTGCTCTGGGGCCATGTAGCCGTAGGTGCCCGCGACGGTGCTCCCGCCCAATGTGGGATCCCGCAGCACATCGCGCACCGCGCCGAAGTCGATGAGCACCAGCGCACCATCGGTCCGGCGCACCAAGTTGCCCGGCTTGAGATCCCGATGAATGACCGGGGGTTGCAGCGCGTGCAGGTAGGTGAGCACATCGCAAATCGAGGTCAGGATCTCTAAGACCTCATCCTCGGTGTACCGCCGACTCTTCAGCTCTTTGGCGAGCGTTGGGCCCTCGATGAAGGCCTGCACCAGATACA
>JBNMOZ010000697.1:0-3268 GCA_051276005.1 Bradymonadia bacterium
ATCGACGCGCACCCGCCCATACTGCAGAGTCGCCCGCGCATCGGAGGCCTCAGCGCCCAAGCGGATCAGCTCATCGAGCGCCTCGGGATCGTCCCCATCGGGGCCCAGCCCCTCGCGCCACAGCTGGCGCGCGCGGGTCAGATCGCCCAGGCGCACTTCGGCGACCAACGACGCTTCTCGCAGGAAGGTGCGCCGCACCTGAGCGTCGCCGACGGGGGTGCGGGTGCGTCGCAGCATCAGCAGATCGATGATCGCGGCGTCGTCGCCCGACAGCGTGTGCGCCTGATGCAACGCCCCGAAGGCCTCTCTGTCTTCGGGCAGCACCGCCAGCACGGCCTGCCATGCGCGGGCGCGGCCGATCGGCTCGACCTGCCCACGGGCCAACTCACGCAGAATATCGATGCGCTCAGCGCGCGGATCGAGGGCCCAGAGCCGCGCGAGCACCTCGCCCAACGCCGCGCGGGCATCGGCCGCATCATCGACTCGAATTGCCCCCGCCAAACGCGCCCAGCGCTCGATATCGTCGGGGGCCAGATCGACCAGCGCCCGCAGCCCGCGTCGCCGCGGCCCGTGCAAAATCGGCTCGACGCCCGCCAGCGTGACCAAGCGCTCGGCGAGCACAGACCGCTCTTGGGACGGGGCGCTCACCAACTCCAGCTCAAGCAGCCCGATCTGGCCTTCGCGGTCACCCAGCGCGGTGAACAAGCGATTGAGGCGGGCGCGATGCTCCTCGGACTCGGGATCGGCCTCGAGCAGGCCCCGCGCATAGACCACCGCGAGGCGCGGATCTTCCAGCCTGAACTCGGCGAGCTCTGCCAGCTCAAGCAGCAGGTCCTGGGGGGCCAGCGCGCCGCGGGCGGTGTGCACCTCGACCACGCCATCGAGCACGCCGCGCAGCAACTCCCAGCGGTCCTGCCCGGCCAGCCACTCGCGCAACGCCCGCAGCGCCGTGGCGTCGAGCGGGTCTTCGGTGAGGATCGTCTGCCAGCACTCCGCGGCCCCCGACAGATCGCCCAGCTGCGCGCGGGCGGTGCCCAGGCCGTGCAGCCAGCGCCGACGCTCCTCGGGCTCGGGCGCAACTGGGCCGATCTCACCGGTGAGTGCGCGATGCAGAAGGGTCGCGAGGGGCCCCGAATCCTTGGCGTCTTGGGACGATTGCAGGGCGCTCTCGAAGAGGTCCAGGCTGCGCGGCGCGCGGTCAAGCAGCTTCACGCGGGCGTCGCGCGCGGCGGCCGACAGCCCCAGATCGTCAAAGAGGGCGGCGCCCTGCGCGACCCACTCGATCTGCGCGTCGAGCGGGAACGGCCGACTGGCCGCCTCGACGAGCCAACGCGCCCGCTCCCGCACCTCGCCATGGGTCTCGATGAGCGAGTCGACCCGCGCGAAGCAGCTCATGTCACCGGGCCGCAGCCGCGACGCCTCACTCATCGTGAGGATGGCCGCAGGGGACGCCTCGCGGATCTCGATCTGAAGGCTGGCCAACTCAAGGAGGATGCGCGCGGCCTCGTCGTCGGTCGATGCGGACGCGTCAGCCCGCAGACCGGCCACGATCGTCCGAAACGCCTCGTCGTCGCGAATCAGCTCGGCCAGCGCCGTCATGGCGGGCTCGATGGTGCCCTCGTCGAGCGCGCGACGCAGCACATGATAGGCGCCGACCGGATCGTGCAGCTTGCGATGCCGCACCCGCGCTTGTTCGACCAGCATGCGCTGACGCTGATCGGGCTCATCGGCGATCTGCACCTGCAGCCCCAGCAGCCGATCGACCATGCGCCAGTCCTTGCGCCGGCGGTACAGCCGCTCCCCCGCCGCCAAATAGCGGGGGTTGGAGGGCTGAAGCTGGAAGGCCTGGACGTAGCGCTGCATGGCGCCGCCCAGATCGTCGAGGTGCGTCTGCATGATCTCGCCGCCGCGGAAATACAGCGCCGCCCGCTCGGCATCATCGACCTGAACCTGCGCCTCACCGTCGAGCACGCCGACCAGATCGACCCATCGGCCTGTGCGCGCGAACAGCGCCAGCATGACCCCGCCCGATCCGGCGACGCCCTCGGCACCCACCCGGCGCATGCCGGCGGCGAAGGTGTTGAGGTCTCCGCGCCCTTCTTCAAGGCCCTGGCGATACAGCACGAAGGCGCGCTCGGCTTCGAGCAGTTGATATTCGGCGTGCTCCGCGAGCTGCAGGATCAAAGTGGGGCGCTCGACGGGGGTGGCGAAGTCGAGCCGGGCCTCCATCACCTCAAAGACGCGCTCCGGCACGTGCATGCGCGCGTAGATGCCTTCGAGCGTGTCGGCCACCCGCGGCAGGTGCAGCCAGCGCGTTTGGATGGCGTCGAGGCGCGCCTGAACCTGGTGGGCCAACTCAGGTTCGTGCGTCAGCGCCTCATAGAAGTAGACGAGCGCCTCGACCGGCTGCTGGGTGCGATCGGCGCAGAGGATAGCGGCGTCGAAGAGCAACGCCGCCTTGCGCCCACGCTCCGGCGCGATGCGGGCTGAGCGCACCAAAGTCTCGACCGCGCCCTTGGCCCGGTTCGCCTTGGTCAGCAGCCGCGCCGCCTCAACCGCCGCGATGTCGTCGGCCGGGTTGGTCACCAGATGCGCTTCGAGGCGCGCGATGAGATCGTCGCGCCCGTCGATGCCGACATGCTTCGACGCCGCCAGCAGATAGTGCCGCGCGCGGCCAAAGTCGTTGAGCCGCTCCGAGCACAGCCGCGACGCTTCGAGCAGCAGCCCAGCGCGCTCCTCGGCGTCCTCGACGCCATCCGCCTGACGCGTCAGGACGGTGATGACGTCCTTCCAATGTCCCGCATGCGACAGCCCGGCGACGAGGTTCGCCGTGACCGCCACGTCGCCCGTATCGCGGGCCAGCCCGGCCAGCCGGCTGAGCGCCAGATTAGGGTTCTCGGGATGCACCGCGACCGCTTGGAAGTAGAACTCGCTCGCCTGCACCGCCGACGCAGATTCACGATACAAGTCGCCAACTTCGGTCAGTTTTCCGGCGCGCTCGCGCGGCTGCACGAGCCGATCGGCCTCGGCGACGAGCGAGGCGGCACGATCGCGAAGGGTGGCGTTTATCTGGTCCATCACCCCGCACGGTACTTCGAGATCCGGTGGAAGTCAGCTTTCTCGCTGTCGATCCCACGCATCGCGCGCACGAGGTCATGTAAGGCGCTGATTCAGCTGGAGAACCGCGGCCTTGCCCGGCCGGCTGCGCTCGGGTAGTGTCCGCCGCCATGCGATCCCTCCCCGTCCTTGCGTTGCTTTGGGTTGCCGC
>JBNMOZ010000698.1:0-3261 GCA_051276005.1 Bradymonadia bacterium
CGCGGCGTATTCGCTCGTCCACACATCACCATCGCGCATCACAAACGTCTCCATCTCACACCGCGCCGGCCGATCCGACGCCACCGCGATCCAGTACGTCGGCGGCTTGTCTGCGCGGGGCATGACCGCCGTCAATTGGCGCAGCCCATCGCCCAACGCGGCGACGAGCCGATCGCGCCCGTGCCCGTCCATCAGCAGAACCACCGTGCCGCCCGGCGCCAGGTGTCGGAACGCGGCCTCGGCATAGCCCTCGACGCCGCCACGGATCTCGAAACGCCCTGCCGCGCGTTGTGGATCACTGGGCAACACGCCCGTGCCCAAGGGCATAAACGGCGGCGCACCACAGATGAGATCGAAGGGGGCCTCGCCGACCAACACCGCGGGATCCCGTACGTCGCCCAACCGCGGATCGATGCGGTCTTCGAGGCCGTTGAGGGTCACGTTGCGAACAGCCAGCGCGTGGCTTTGGGGGAAGGCTTCGACGCCTACGATCTGGGCATCGGGCAGCCGCCGAGCGACCAGCATCGCGACGGTCGCTTTGCCGGTACCGAGGTCGAGCATTCGAGCGGCGTTCGGGCAAGCGTTGGCCGCGAAGCCCGCGAGCAAGACATCGTCGCTCGTGGCGCGATGGCCGCGGCGGCGTTGCAGGATGCGCAGCGTATTGCTCAGCCGGTCGAGGGTCTCGTCGGGGCCGGGCTGCGAGGGATCAGGCATTGGGTCGGGCTTGGGCTCTGGATGATGGCGGAAGCACACAGGAGTCGAACCTGCCTGGGACGGGATCGCCGCCCCACACCGGATTTGAAATCCGGGGACCGCACCGGCGCGCCAAGTGCTTCCGCGGCGACCGTGACCAAGGTCGCCGCGGGCGTCAAGGGTTAGCTGGATGGGTGGCTACTTCTGGCGCCCGCGGGGGCTCCACTCCATGCGGGGCGAGTAGCGATCGATGCTCGAATAGGGCGCGGGCCAGGGCATCGGTTGGTGCTGCTCGAAGGCCGCATGGCGCGTCCAATACGGGTCATACAGGTGGGCACGCGCCAGCAGGCACAGGTCGGCGCGGCCGGCCGCCAGGATGCTGTTCACGTCTTCGTAGCTGCTGATATTGCCCACCGCCATGGTCGGCATGTCGGCTTCGAGGCGCACGGCCTCGGCGAAGGGTGTTTGGTACAGTCGGCCATAGACCGGACGACCGGCGGGCGCGGTCTGGCCGCTGGAGACGTCGATGATGTCGGCGCCGGCGGCCTTCAGCGCGGCTGCGATCTCAATCGCGTCGGCGGTCTCATTGCCGCCGGGGATCCAGTCGGTGGCGCTGATTCGCACCGACAGCGGCTTGGTCCAGACGGCGCGCACGGCGGCCAGCACTTCGAGCGGGAAGCGCAGCCGGTCAGTCAGCGTCCCGCCGTACGCGTCGCTGCGCTGGTTGGTCACCGGCGACAGGAAGCTCGCCAGCAAATACCCGTGGGCCATGTGCACTTCGATCATGTCGAAGCCGGCGGCGTCGGCGCGCTTCGCGGCCTGCACGAACGCGGCTCGCACGGCCGCGCGGTCGGCGATGTCCATCGCCTTGGGGGTCTCGCTCTGCGGCAAATAGGGCAGGGCAGACGCCGAGATCAGCGGCCAGTTGCCTTCGCTCAGCGGCAGGTCGATGCCCTGCCAGGCCAGGCGGGTCGAGCCCTTGCGACCGGCGTGGCTCAGCTGCAGGCAGATCGGCGTCTGCTGGCTGTGCGCGAAGTCGACGATGCGGGCCCAAGACGCCACGTGGCCGTCGGTGTACATGCCCGCGCAGCCCGGCGTGATGCGGCCGTCTTGTGTCACGTCGCACATCTCGGTGATGAGCAGCCCAGCGCCGCCTACAGCGCGGCTGCCCAGATGCACCAGGTGCCAGTCGTTGACGTGCCCGTCGACGGCCTTGTACTGGCACATCGGCGAGACGACGACCCGGTTGGCCAGCGTCAGATCGCCCAGCCGAAACGGGGTGAACATCGGCGGCGGGGCGGGCTCGGGCGCGGGCAGATCGACCGCCGCGAAGGCCTGCGCGGCGAAGGCTGAGTCGACGCTCTGCACGAACGCGGGATCGCGCAGCGCCAGGTTCGAGTGGCTGATGCGCAGGCTGCGGGTCAGCAGGCTGAAGGCGAACTGCTCGGGCGACAGCGTGCCGAAGACCCGCTCGGTCTCTTCGAACCACTGCAGGCTGACCGCCGCCGCGCGCTGGGTGCTGTCGACGATCGGCTTGCGATCGGCCACGTAGGCGTCGAGGGCGGTCGACAAGTCGGGCGCGGCGTCCAGCGCAGCGCAGAGCGAGATGGCGTCCTCCATGGCCAGCTTGGTGCCCGAGCCGATGGAGAAGTGGGCGCTGTGGGCGGCGTCGCCGAGCAGCACGATGCTCTGGCCGCCGATCGTGTGCCGCCAGCGCTTGGCCGAGACCGTCGGGAACTGGCGCCAGATCGAGCGGTTGCAGAGCAGCGGGTGGCCGTCCAGCTCGTCGGCGAACAGGTCGGCGACGAAGGCGCGGGTCTGCTCTTCGCTGGCGGTGTCCATGCCGGCCGACCGCCAAGTGGCGTCGGTGGCTTCAACGATGAAGGTGCTCTTCCCGTCTTCATAGTCGTAGGCGTGGATGCGCCAGAGCCCGTGCGTGTCTTCCTTGAAGAAGAACGTGAACGCGGGGAAGCGGCGGGTCGTGCCCAGCCAAACGAAGCGGTTCGCGCCCAGCTCGATGCGAGGCTCGAAGGCCGCGGCGAAGTGGGTGCGAATGCGGCTGTTGAGCCCGTCGGAGGCGATGATCAGATCGGCGGTCGCCAGCGGGCCTTCGCCCAGCGCTGTGGCATCGACCGTCGACTCCCAGTGCAGCTCAACCCCGCGCGCTTCGCAGACGCCGGTGAGCACGTCGAGCAGGCGCTGGCGGGACTGCCCGGCGAAGCCATGCCCGGTGGAGCGCAGGCACCGCCCCTGATAGTGCACGTCCAGGTCGTCCCAATGGGCGAAGTTGGCGGTGACCAACGCGAAGATCTCGGGATCGGCCGCCTCGATGTTCGACAGCGTCGCGTCCGAAAACACCACGCCGAAGCCGAAGGTCTCACCCCGCGCGTTGCGCTCGTGCACGATGACGTCGCGGCTTGAGTCTGCGCGCTTGAGCAGCGCCGCCAGGTACAAGCCGCCGGGCCCGCCGCCTACGATCACGATCCGCATGTCTGCCTCTCTGCGCCTCTTCAGGCCTGTGTCGGTCTTCGCCACTGCTGCTATTCGCCACTGCTGCTATTCGCCACT
>JBNMOZ010000699.1:0-3257 GCA_051276005.1 Bradymonadia bacterium
CCGACTCGAAGCCGCGCTCGTGGCCGAACAGAGCGCACGCGATGCGCTCGAACGGGCGAAGAAGGCAACCAGAGAGAAAGAGGCCGCGGCCGACTTATATGACCGTGAATCAGACTACTCTGATCTCTATCGCCCACTCCTCGCCGAAATCGGACGGACCGCGAAAGCGCATGAGATCGCGAAGCGGGCCGTCGCCGATCTGCAGAAGGTCATCAAGTTGGCCGAGTCCAAGGTCGAGGCGGCCAAAGCCGAGGTCGACGTCGGGCACACGGACGAAGCCAAGATAAGCATGGCCGTCGAACGCCTCTCCGACATCTTCGACACTGCCGTGCTGGCGCGAAAGACCGCGATCCGAGCCGCTGCAGAGAGCGTCGGCCCGTAGGGTCAGGACCGACAGTGGGGTCCCCGGCGCTGCTCCACGATCGCGCGATAGACGCGAATGCGAGCCTCATCCTCTTCATCAGCGCGCAGCCCGTCGGCAGCGCGCGTTATCGCGGGCCGACTTGAGCGCTCCCGCGCGAGTTCAGGCTGGGTTTCCATAGCCCAACACCACCTATAATCACGATAATAATCAGACACTTATGGAATTCGACCATACTCTGGACGAATCTCATTGCCGTGCCTCGCGAATTGCCCGATATGCGATGTGCCATAGCGTCTAACAGCGCATACATGGCGTGTCGAAAGGGGCTGGGATGATCCACCCAAGCGTGTCTCTCGCGTTCATCAACGACACCGTCGGCCATGGGCTACGCGCCACCGAGGCGCTGCCCGCCGGCACGCTCATCTGGTGCCTGGATCCCCTCGATATACGCTTGACGAGCGACCAGCTTGTCGCCCTCGGTCCGCTCTTCGACGACCAGATCGACCGGTACGCCTGGACCGACTCTGTTGGCGATCGGATCCTGTGCTGGGACATCGGGCGCTACATGAACCACAGCTGCCAGCCCAACTCCATGAGCCCGGGCCTGCAGTTCGAGGTCGCGCTGCGCGACATCGCCCAGGGCGAAGAGGTCCTCTGCGACTACGGCACCTTGAACCTGGACGCGGGCTTCGCCTGCGAGTGCGGCATGTCGACCTGCCGTGGGCGCGTCACGCCGCGAGACTTCGACACCTTCGCGGGTGTCTGGGACGCGCGGTTGCAGGCGGTCTTCCCGCGCGTGATGCAGGTCCCCCAGGCGCTCGCAGGACTGCTCGATGCCGAAAGCCTCGCCGCGATCGCGGGCTACGCGGCGCAGCCGACGACCCTGCCAGGGGTGAAGGCGCATCAATGCCACGCGCCGCAACCCACCCCCTTCTTGGAGACGCCGCGGGCCCTGCCCGCGCTCTTGAGACCGCTGGCCCACTGAGGCCATGCTCCTGCGCCCCGGCCCGGCCGAGGCGTCCCCTGCCCGACGTATTCATTGAGACATCGAATCGTCCTGAACTGACGTGCGACGCGGTCGTACGTCGTTGATTGGAGGCCTTTATTGGCTCACCTCCCGGAGCAATCCGTTTGGACAGGGGCGACTGCGTTCGCCCTGCGCCGCCCCAACGGCGCGCCCTTTGAAGTGTTCGACCGCGTCGCTGACGCGTTGCGCGCCCATGTGGGCCCCGACTCGCTGCCGCTGCTCTTCCCCGAGGCCATCGCCCGCGCGGCGAAGGTGTTCGTCGACGAGTTCCCCGGCCGCGTGCTGTATGCGGTCAAGTGCAACCCCGACCCTGCCGTGCTGCGCCTGCTGTACGCCTGCGGGGTGCGCGAGTTCGACATCGCGTCCCGCGCGGAGTTGGCCATGATGCGGGGACTGGCCGAGCCATCGGCCGCGCACTTCATGCACCCGGTCAAGGCGCGTGAAGCCATCCGCGAGGCCTTCGCCGCGGGGGTGCGCACCTTCGTGATCGACAGCGAGTCGGAGCTCGACAAGCTGGGCACCGAGGTGCCGCTGGGCGCGTTGACGCTGGTGGTGCGGCTGGCCGTGTCGAACGCGTCGGCGCGGTATGCCTTGGCGGGCAAATTCGGCGCCTCGTCAGAGGTCGCGCAGCGGCTGTTGCGGCGGGTCAAGGCGACCGGCGCGCGAGCGGGCATCTGCTTTCACGTCGGCTCGCAGTGCATCGACCCGGCGGCCTACACCCACGCCATCGAGCAGGCCGCTGCGGTGTGCTTGGCGGCCGACGTCGCGCCGGCGGTCCTCGATGTTGGCGGCGGCTTCCCGGCGCGCTATCCGGGCATGGACGTGCCCCCGATCACCGACTTCTTCGAGGCCATCAGCGCGGCGCATCGCGGGTCGTGCCTCGCGGACACCGAGCTGTGGTGCGAGCCGGGTCGGGCGCTGGTCGCCGACGGCGGCTCAACCCTGGTGCGCGTCGAGGATCGGCGCGGCCGCGATCTGTATGTGAACGACGGCGTCTTCGGCACCCTCTTCGACGCGGGCCCGAGCACCCAATGGCGCTTCCCCGTGCGCCGCATCGGTCGCAACGCCGGCCCGAAGGTCGACTACCGCGTATTCGGCGCCAGCTGCGACACCGCCGACGTGCTCGCCCACCCCGTCGCCCTGCCCGATGACGTGCAAGAGGGCGATTGGATCGAGTTCGGGCAGCTGGGCGCATACGGCGTCGCGCTGCAAAGCCGCTTTAACGGATTTCGACCGGCACGCCCGGTCCTGGTGCGCGAAGCACCGCTCATCGATCGCGAGGTCTCCCATGTCTGACTCGACCAGCGCCAACTCGACCAGCGCCAACTCAACCCGCGCCAACTCGACCCGCGCCAACTCAACCAGCGCCAACGCCGCCAAGGCCGCCGCCCCGACCGTCGCCCAGACGGCCCGCCGCGACGCGCTGCTGAGCCGGCCCGTCGAGCACATCGACATGACCGCCTTTGACGCGCGCCCGATCATCACGGCGATGTCGAAGATGTCGTTCACCGCCCGCGACACCGCCCGCGCCGCCGACATCTTCGATCTGATGGTCAGCGACCCGAACTGCGCGGTCATCCTGACCCTGGCCGGCTCGACCTCGGCCGGTGGATGCATGCACATCTACCGCGACCTGGTGAAGCTGGGCATGGTCGACGCCATCGTCTCGACCGGCGCATCGATCGTCGACATGGACTTCTTCGAGGCGCTGGGCTTCAAGCACTACCAGGCCCACGAGGTCCCCGACGATCGCGAGCTGCGCGACCTGTACATCGACCGCATCTACGACACGTACATCGACGAGCACGACCTGCAGGCCTGCGATCACGCCCTGCGCGCCATCGCCGATGAGCTGCCCGCGGGCCC
>JBNMOZ010000700.1:0-3255 GCA_051276005.1 Bradymonadia bacterium
CCCTCCGCTCCTGCTACTGATCCCTGCGCTGCTGACGGCAGCCGCCGTATTGGTGCCTCTGCTGTGGCTTGTGCTGCGCGCGGCCGACACCCAAGACCTCGATGTTTGGGCCTTCCTCGCTCGACCGCGCACGCTCAGCCTGCTGGGCAACACTGTGGTGCTCGCCGTCACCGTGCTGGCCGCGTGTACGGTGATCGGGGTGCCGCTGGCCTGGCTGGTCACCCGCACCACCCTCAAAGGACGCCGAATCGCGACGCTGCTCGCCGTGCTGCCGCTGGCGGTGCCGGGCTACGTGATGGCCTATGCGCTGCGGGGGCTGGGCGGTCCGATGGGCGCCGCAAACGCGCTCTTCGGCGTCACGTTGCCGCGGCTTGACGGCTTCACCGGCGCCGCGCTCGCGCTGACGCTCTACAACACGCCGTATATGTTTCTGACGCTGAAGGTGGCCTTCGAGCGCCTCGATCCAGCCCAAGGCGAGGCCGCGCGAACCCTCGGGGCCTCGCCGTGGCACGTGCTGCGCCGCGTGGTCTTGCCGACGCTTTTGCCGGCGTGGATGGCCGGCGCGTTGCTCATCGGTTTGTACGTGCTGGGCGACTTTGGCGTCGTCAGCCTGATGCGCTTCGACACGCTGAGCCTCGCGCTTTACACCAACTGGACCGACGTCGGGTACGCGGCGTGGCTGGCCTTGATGCTGGTCGCCACCGCCGGCGTGCTGCTGTCGCTCGAGATTTGGATCATGCGCGGCCGCCGGCAAGCCCGGGTCGGGGTGGGTGCGGCCCGCCTGCAGCGTCGCGTGGCGCTGGGTCGGTGGCAGGGCGTGGCGTGGTGCGGCATTGGCCTGTTCTGCGCCTTTGGCGTCATCGCGCCCGTGGGATCGAGCATCTGGTGGTACCAGAGCGGCCCCGAGATGTTCACCCTCGACGAGCTGTGGACGTCGGCCATCGACTCGCTGTCGATCGCCCTGCCCGCGGCGGCGCTGACGGTGCTGCTCGCGCTGCCTCTGGCCTGGCTGACCGCCCGCAGCGTCGGCCTCATCGCGCGCATCGCCGAGCGCGTCGCGCAAGTCGGGTATGCGATCCCGAGCCTCGCCCTGGCGTTGGCGCTGGTCTTCTTCAGCATCCGCGTCATGCCGGGTCTGCGCGACGGCCTTTGGCTGGTGATCATCGCCTTCGCCCTGCATTTTCTCATGCTCGCGCTGGGTCCAATTCGCGGCACGTTGGCGCTCTTGACCCCCGCCCATGAAGAGGCCGCGCGCACTTTGGGGGCCAGCCCGATTCGCAGCTTCGTCCGCGTCACGCTCCCCGCGCTGCGGGGCAGCTTGACCGCGGGCTTCATCCTCGCTTTCCTGGCGGCGATGAAGGAGCTCCCCCTCACCAAGATCCTCGCGCCGGTGGGCACGCGACCGCTGTCGGTGAGCGCCTGGAGCTATGCCGACGAGGCGCTCTTCGCGGACGCGGCCCCGTTTGCGCTGACGATCGTGGCGCTGTCGGCGCTGACCGTCGGCTTCGCGCTGCGCGGTGGCGAGCGATGACGGCGCCGCTCAGCACGGCCTTGAGCATTCAGGGCCTCACGGTGGGCTATCCCGGCGGGCCGGCGGTGGTCAGCGCGGTTGATCTGCACGTCGACGCGGGTGAACGGCTCGTCCTCCTGGGGCCCAGCGGCGCTGGAAAGACCACCCTCTTGCGCAGCATCGCGGGCTTCGAGCAGCCCCGCGCCGGCCAAATCTACATCGACGGGCGCGACGTGGCCCAGGTCGCGACCGAGCACCGGGGCGTCGGCTACGTGTTCCAAACCTATGCGCTCTTTCCGCATATGAACCTGGCCCGCAACATCGCCTTTGGCCTGCGAAAGCAGCCGCCCGCGGAGCGCGACGCGCGCACCCGTGAGATGCTCACGCTCGTCGGCCTGACCGACCTCGCCGAGCGCTTGCCTGCCGAGCTGTCGGGTGGGCAGCAGCAACGGGTCGCCCTGGCGCGCGCCATCGCGCCTCGACCGCCGATCTTGCTCCTCGACGAGCCCTTCAGCAATCTCGACGCGGCCCTACGTGATCGCCTCCGCGGACAGGTCTTGGCCCGCTTGAGCGCCGAGCGCACCGCGGTGCTCATGGTCACCCACGATCAGAGCGAGGCCCTGCAGACCGCCGATCGACTGGCCGTCATGCACGCCGGCGCGCTGCTGCGGGTCGATTCGGCCGAGGCCATCTATCGCGATCCGACCACGGCCTTCGTCGCCAACTTTCTCGGCGGCACCAACGTGCTCGACGGGATCGGTGACGGACAGCAGGTGCAGACAATTCTGGGCGCGCTGGCGCTGCAAGCAGCCGGGCAATTGACGGTCTCGGTGCGTCCCCATGACGTCGAAGTTCACGTCGATCCCGCCGGCAACGCGACGGTCGACGCGCGCACCTACGGCGGCCACGAAGCGCTGCTCACTCTGCAGATCGACGACGCGCTGATTCGCGCCCGCGTGGGTCCCAATCATCCGGCGCTTGTCGGCGATCGCGTCCGCGTCGCTGCCCGGCGCGGCACGCGGCTGCAGGCCTGACCAACGGCGCGAGGACGCCGTGACGCGCTGCGAGCGCGCGCGAAGACGGCGGGGTCGTCGACGCCAGAACAGCCACCGCGAAGCTGGCCGTCGCGCACCACCTGATCTACCGTCGGCGCCAGCACCACCTCAGGAGCCCTCCCATGGCCGCCTCGCACGTCAAGCCCACGCCCATCGAGGGTGCCGATCCTGGCCTGTACAACGACGATCTGGCGCCCACGCCCGAAGCCGGCCGCACATGGGGGTGGACCAGCATCGCGGCGCTCTGGGTGGGCATGGTCGTCTGCGTGCCGACCTACCTGTTGGCGTCGGGCCTCGTCGTCGCGGGCATGTCTTGGCAAGAGGCGGTCTTCACCGTCACCCTGGGCAACATCATCGTGCTCGTGCCGATGGCGCTCGTCGGGCACGCCGGCACCAAGCACGGCATCCCGTTCCCGGTCTTGCTGCGCGCCTCGTTCGGCACGGTGGGGGCGAACATCCCAGCCGTCTTGCGCGGCCTCGTGGCCTGCGGCTGGTTCGGCATCAACACCTGGATCGGCGGCAACGCGATCTACGGTCTGCTCAACGCCGCCTTCGACAACGCCCTCTTCGCGCCGCCCATCGAATGGCTGGGGATCAACGGGTGGCAGTTCGCCTGCTTCGTCGGGTTCTGGGCGATCCATGTCTTCTTCATCGCCAAGGGCACCGAGTCGATCCGCTGGCTTGAGACCT
>JBNMOZ010000701.1:0-3253 GCA_051276005.1 Bradymonadia bacterium
CCGGCGCGAGCGACGAGGCGCGGGCGCGGGTGGAGGACGGATTCATCGTCACCAGCAACGTCGAGTCGGCCGAGGACTCACCCGAGGAGAACGCCCGCCGGCGAGCGGCGGCGCTCGCGAACGGGGTGCAGTTCTTGAGCAGCGACTTCCCCGCTCCGCTCAACGCCAACGATATGAATTGGTTGATGATTCCGGGCGGAGAACCGGTGCGATGCAACCCGGTGACGGCGCCGGATGGGTGCACCCCGGCGGCGTTGGAAGACCTGTAGCGCTTACCCGATCAGCGGCGCGCCGTGCTCGGCCGGCAGGGTCGCGCGCTGCCAGTAGTCGTAGTCCGGCTCAAGCTGCATGTACGCGCAGCGCCGGCAGAAGAACGCCTCGTTGATCGGCCGATTCTCGCGCTTGCGGATGGCGGCGAGCTTCTCGTTGAGGGTCAGGAAGAAGTCGAGGCTGTAGAGCGGCTCCATGCCGCGGTTCTTGCCGGTCATCTTCCAATGCAGGCTGTAGACGGGCTGGATGCCCTGCGGGATCAGCGTCTCGCCGGCTTCGACGCCGCTGGCGAGGGCCTCGTCGAGGCTCTGAGCGCCCTCCCCTTGCAGCTCGGCGCCCCCCACAAACGCGGTCAGCACGTTGGTCGGGCCGAACACATCGACGGCGTCCTGCAACGACTCGATCCAGCGTTGGCGGCCGACGATGCTGTCTTTGCCCGGACAGACGCGGGCGAACTGCACCGGATCCCAGACCTCGAGGTTGAACGAGGCGCCGCGCACGCCGGCGTCTTTGAGCTCGATCATCGACGAGCGCGGGATCGCGCCGCTGCCGCAGGCGATGTAGTAGCGCTCGTGCAGGTCCTTCTCGGCCAAATGGCGGGCGATGCGCACGAAGCGATCGCCTTCGGCCTTCATGTCGAGCATCGAGCCGCCCACCAGGTACAGATGGCGGGCGTGGGTCTCGTCGTGGCTGCAGGCCTCGCGCACGCGCTCCAGCGTGGGGCGCGGGGTGTTGACGACGTAGAGCTCCTGGCCCAGCGGCTCCATGCGCTGCTTGTCGGGCAGGCCGTACAAGCAAAAGCCGCAGCTCTTGTTCTGCGACTTGCCGTTGGCGTCGGGCACCACGAAGTACTCGCAGCCGGGCGCGACGTTGAGCACGAGCATGTCGCCGTGCTGGCTCAGCCCGGTGGCGCGCATCGGCGTGCCGTCGCCCGTCAGCATCTCGGCCCACGGGTGGCGCGTCTCGAAGGTGGTCGCGGTCAAGTAGCGCTCTTTGCCGTCTGGACCCGTCTCGTAGATCGCGTGCCCCAGCGGGTTGCCGTCCGTGCGCACGATGAACGGGCTGTCGGGCTTGATGCGCATGCGCACCTGGGTGTCGTCCGCCATGCGCAGCAGGTAGGGCAGCTTGATGAGCCGCTGCCCGCGAAACGCTGGCACGCCGGTCGGCAGATGATACGGCGTGTAGTTGGGGAACGCCCAGTCGGCGGCCTCGGCCAAGCATGTGTCAAAGCGCACGCCGGCAAAGAGGATCGCGGCCTTGAGGCGCGCGACGGCCGGGGTGGCGGGGTACTGTTCGGCGAGACGCGCGAGCATGGACTCTCCTGCTTTCGAAGGTGTGTTCAGGTGCCAAGCATCGGCGATTTGCGGCGCGAACGCATCGGTATTCCTGCCCACCGCGCGACTTCGACGAGCGCGAGCAGCGCAGCGAGGGCGAGCAGCCAGGGGGCAGCAGGGTCGGTCTTCTGGCGACCGCGCAGCTCGGCGACGACGCCCGCGACCTGATCGGGCGCGACGATCTGGCCGCCGGTCAGCCGGGCTTGCAGCGTCAACGCGCCCAGATCGAGACCCGTCCGCTGGATCTCGACGCTCGGCGGTCGGGTGACGCGGGCGATGACCGCGCCGTTCGCGGTGGGGCTCGTCACCGTGAGCACCTCCACCGGCCCTGGCGGCAAAGGCGCAACCGCGCGGCCCGGTCCAACCGGGCGCCATGCGACGGCGCTTCGGGTGGCGCCTTGGATGATCGCGGCCCCAGCGGGCGGCGGATCGCGGGGATCTGCCTCGTAGACCAGCAGGCCCTCTTCAACGCGAATGCGCGCTTCGGCGGGGCGCTCGGCCGCCGCCGGAGAGAGCAGCGCGGCCCATTGATCAGCGGCGAGATCCCAGCGATCCGAGGCGAGGGCGATGACGCGGCCCTGGCCGATGGCCCACTCCGCGAGCAGCGGATCACCGTCGACGGTGGCCAGTACACGGGCGTTCGGGCGTGCGCGGACTCGAACCCGCCGACCCACCGGCGCCGGCGCCCCGCCCACCCGCGCTGCCCACGCGCCCCGCGCCTGCACCGGGCCACCCCGCGCGAACAGGCCATCGCTGCCCACCGCCAGCACGCCGGCCAGCGCGCGCCTTGAGATGGCGGCGCGATCGGCGCGAATGGCGACCCCACCCGTGGCCTGAGCGATGCGCTGCAGGGGCTGCATCGATGGATCTTCGCCGGTCAAGATCGCGACCAATCTCACGCCCTTGGCGCGCAGCATCGTGATGGCCGCGTCGGCCTGATCTGCGTCGGTCAGCTGACCATCCGTCAGCACGACGAGCACCTTGCGCGGCGCCTCTGCCACCGCGAGCTGCGCGACGGCGGCCCGCGCCATCGGGATCAACGCCGTGCCCCCCCGGGCCAAGGTCGGGGTGCGAATGCCGGCGGCGCGCAGCCGACCGACCGCCGTCAGCGCCAGCAAGGGCTCAGCCTGCATGCCAAACGCGAGCACCCCCAGGCGGTCGTCATCGGCCAGGCCCGCAGCGATGGCCGCGCCCAGTTGACCGACGGCCTTGGCGCCGATGCCCCCGGCCTCTTCGGCCATCGAACCGCTGCGATCCAGCGCGAGAGAGACCGCCAGCCGGCGCGCCTTGGGGGGGCGCGGATCGGACGCGAGGGGCGACAACGTATCGAGCGCGGTGCCGCCCCACCCGCCCGGTCCGAACGCGTCATCTCGACCGGCCAGCACCAGCACGCCGCCGGCCGAGACCCAGCGCGTCAGGCCGATGAGCACGTCGGGGGCGAACGCGTCGGCCGGCTGATCGTGAATCGCCATGGCGCGCATCAACCCCAATTGACGGCCCGCTTCGGCGAGCCCGGCGGCGGTCAGTTCGCGCGCTGAAAGACCGGCGGCTTCGAGCCAGCCCACCCGCCCGGTCCGAACGCGTCATCTCGACCGGCCAGCACCAGCACGCCGCCGGCCGAGACCCAGCGCGTCAGGCCGATGAGCACG
>JBNMOZ010000702.1:0-3251 GCA_051276005.1 Bradymonadia bacterium
CCGCAGCGCCCCAGGCTGAGGCGCCCGCAGCGCCCCAGGCTGAGGCGCCCGCAGCGCCCCAGGCTGAGGCGCCCGCAGCGCCCCAGGCTGAGGCGCCCGCAGCGCCCAAGGCTGAGGCACCCAAGGCCGAGGCACCCAAGGCCGACGCGCCGACGGCCAGCGACGATTGATCCTGGCTTTCGACGAATGGAGATCGCCATGAGCGCGGCCAATGATCTGGTGCTGACCGCCACGCGCAACGCGGTGCGCACCCTGACAATGAACATGCCTAAGCGGCTCAACGGCTGGACCGTCTCAATGATGGCGGCCTTGAGGACCGAGATGGGCGCGGCGGCAGACGATGCAGCTGTCAAAGTGCTCGTGCTCACGGGGACGGATCCCTATTACTGCGCAGGTGTGAACCTGGGCAGTACGATCAAGCTCAGCGCGCCCAAGAAGCTGCACGCCATGATCGTTGAGCATAATGAAGCGCTCTTCAACATGTTCATCGACTTCCCCAAGCCGATCCTGATTGCGGCGAACGGGCCCGCCATTGGGGCGAGCGTGACGTCAGCGACCCTGTGCGACGGCATCATCGCGTCGGACAAGGCCACTTTCTCAACGCCGTTTGCGCGCCTCGGTGTCGCCGCGGAGGGCTGCTCCAGCGTGCTCTTCGAGCGGTTGATCGGCAAAGAGAGCGCTGAGCGCATGCTCGGGGATGAGGGCTGGGCGCCGACGGGTAAAGAGGCCGCCGAGGTCGGCTATGCGCAGTGGTTTGCGCCGCACGCCGAGCTGCTCGAACGCGCGCAAGCGATCGCCGAAGGGTGGATCGCTGAGGGGCACGAACGGACGTATCGCGGTGACATGACGGCGGCGGAGCTCAGAGCCATCAACGCGCGCGAATCGATCGCAGTGGCCGACTCGTTCTTGCAGGCGCCGTTTCTCAACGGGCAGTTCAAGTTCCTGTGGAGCCGCAAGAAGCGCGGGCCGGCGCTCATGTTCTTCGCGCTCAAGCACACCCGCCCGGTCTGGTCACGCTTCCTGTAGGCGCTCCCAGCCCTTCAGGAACTCTTCCCGCCAGTAATAGTCGGCCAGCAGCGCGTCATCACGCTGACCAAGCGCCGCGTACGCCGCAAATAATGCCTCGACCGACGCCAGACCTGACGGTGGATCGGTACCGTCCCGCGTACGCCGCGGGAAGGCCGTAACAATGCGCGAATCGACCGACCGCCGAACCGGCTCGCCCTGCAGGCACCGCATCAGCCTGGGCAGCAGGCGCCAGGTCGAGTCGAGCAGCAAGAGGGGTCGATGGGCGTCGGCCACGCTGAGCATAGGCGCGTCGACCGCCAGTAAGGTAAAACCTGAAGCATCGAACTCAAAGCCGTTGTATAACTTGTGAAAAGTGACGTCTGGCCGATCGTGAAGCGGAGTCAGACTGCACTTACTCAGGCGCTCTTTGGGGTGGCGAATGACATGGGCTTGGATCGCGTTTGTCGTCGGTGTTGGCGTCAGCATTTGGGCACGATAGCAGCGTCGACGACCGAAATGTGAGGGGGGACTCCCCAAGCTCGCGGCGCCTTGTACGCCCGCGAGCCTGGGGAGCGAGGGAGGCACCGGACGGTGCGTTTTGCATCCGCCGAAGCGGCGGCGCGCTGAAGTGAGGGGGGATGGGGGAGGACAGCGCGCCTCGCGGTGACCCCAACCCAGAGCGGGCCACAGGTCATCCGCGGGATCTACTGACGTAGATTTACCCGCCGCTTGCTGGGCGCGACAGCGTAGTCTAGTTGACCCTCTTCGGAGCCTTCTGGTACCGGCATGGGTCGAGTAACGAAACCGAGTAGCTCCGCGTGAACGAACCGATTCGTCTATATCCGATGAGCCCACCGCGCAGCGTGCCTGCGCACATCGTGCGGCCCCCATACGTCATCGCCGATCGGGTCGCCGAGCGCCCACCGCACCCGCAGGTGCACGACGAGGCCGGCCAAGTGCGTATGCGCAATGCCGGGCGCGTCGGGCGAATGGTGCTCGACGCCGTGCTGGGCGCGGTCGAGCCCGGCATCACCACCGACGCGCTGGACGCGATCGCCCACGCCAAGGCTGTCGAGCTGGGGGCCTATCCCAGCCCGCTGTACTACCGGCAGTTTCCCAAGTCGATCTGCACCTCGGTCAACGAGGTCGTGTGCCACGGCATCCCGGATCAGCGCACGTTGCAGGACGGCGACATCATCAACTGCGACGTGACCGTGTACATCGACGGCGTGCATGGCGACTGCTCGGAGACGGTGCTGGTCGGCAACGTCGACGCTGAGGGCCGCGCTTTGGTCACGGCGACCTATGAGGCCATGATGGCGGGCATTCGCGCCGTGCGCCCCGGTCGACCCGTGCGCGAGATCGGGCGGGCCATCGCCGACGTCGCGCGGCGCTACAAGCTCGGCGTCGTGCGTCAGTTCGCGGGCCATGGCATTGGCGAGCGATTCCACATGCCGCCGCAAATTCTGCACTATTACGATCGCCGGGCGAGCACCCGCATGATGCCCGGCATGACCTTCACCATCGAGCCCATGCTCAACCTGGGCGACTGGCGATGTCGCGTCCTCGAAGACGGCTGGACGGCGGTGACTGCCGACGGCCAGCGCAGCGCGCAGTTCGAGCACACGCTCCTCGTGACTCGGACGGGCGCTGAGATTCTCACCGGCAACGCGCCCCCCTGGTTCGAGCGGGCGTGATCCCACGCGCCGCCCGGCTGATGGCGCACCACCTCGGGGCACCCCGCCTCGAGGTGCGTTCGTTTTGGGTGGCGTTCGTCTGCTTGGGGCTCGCCTGCGTCGCCGACGCGCAGCCTCAAGGCACCCCGAGACCCCAGGGCGCGCCGTTGCCCGGGGGCGTCGCCCAGCGGTTGAGCCCCATCTTCGCGGGCGAGCGCACACCCACGGCGGTGCAACTCAGCGAAGCGGAGCAGTTGGCGATCGGCTGGCTGCACCTCAAGGGCTCGGTGGCGGCCCAGCAATGCACCGTCAATCTGGTCGCTGATGACATCGTCCTCACCGCGCGGCATTGCTTCGATGAGAACCTCGACAACGTGCTGCAACGCAGCCCGCTCGAGGTCGAGATCAGCTTTGGCCGATCGCCCAGCGCGGCCGAACTCACGCTGGGCGTCAACGCCGCCGAGCTGCATCCGCACGCCGACCTGGCGCTGCTGCGGCTGACGGCGCGGGTCACGGACCAGCTGTCGATCACGCCGCTGGTGATGAACACCGACGTGCCCGGTGAGC
>JBNMOZ010000703.1:0-3248 GCA_051276005.1 Bradymonadia bacterium
GATGAGCGGCGTGGTGCTCGCCACCGGATCTTCGAGGGGCAGCACGGCTTCGGGCAGCGGGGGCGGCGGGCGACCCTGCGGACGGCGGGGATCGAAGCCCAGCGCGCGTTGCAAAGCGGCGCGCCCCTCGGGGCCGAAGCGCTCCTCCAGCGCCCCAGCCGGCAGCGCGGCCAGCTCGGCCACCGTGGTCAGGCCCAAACCCAGCAACGCGTGGCTGACGTCGGCGTCGATGGCCAGCGCCGACAGCGGCAGCCTCGCCAAGAACGCCCGATCGTTGCCGGGGCGCACCAGGCGCATGGCCGTCGTGCCGGGCATCTGCACCGCGGCCCGCGCGGCCACCGCGGTGTCGGCGACCGCCAGGCGAATGTTTTGAAAGCCCGCGGCCTTGCCCGCCGCCAGCACCCCGGTCGCCAGGCCGTCTTCTCCGCCCAGCCAGCGCATGCCGCGCGCGTCGATCCAGAACAGGCCCAGCTCGCCTTCGACCGGCACGACCAGGGGCGCCGCCTGCTCCAACAGCTCGGCCAGCGCGCGGTTGGCGTGCTCGAGGCCCGCCGGATCCCAGCTCAGGCAGACCAAATCTGGACAGCGCGCGCGGGCCCGTGAGGCGGCCTGTCCCAGGTAGACGCCATCTGCGCGGGCCTCGGCGTCGGCGGCGATGATGCTCGATCGGGTGCCCTTCTCTTCGATGAGGGCCAAGGGCGCCTGGGCCGGAATTTTGGGGTGATCGCGGCGCGCGATGGCCAACGCGAAGTCGGGCACCCGCGCGCAGCCGACCCGCCAGCTCGCAGTCTTGCCCTGAGACCCTTGAGGGCTAGATGCCATAGCGAGAGCCGGCCCGGGTGCGGGTGCTGGGACGATCGGGACCCGTGACGTAGGCGGTCAGGCGGTCGGGGTTGGCCTCGACCAGGTGCACGCGGGCGTCGGCCTGGGCGCCGCCGCGGCTGCGGGCGAGATCGACCGGCCAGACCAGAGGCGCGCGGGCGGCGAGGGCGTCGGATGGCGGCGGCGGACACCCGGCTGCGAAGGCCACGCGCCGCGCGACGGATCGGCTGGCGCGGATGTCGGGGGCGCGGATGACGATCAGCGCCGCGGCGCTCTGGCGGGCCATGCGCTGCAGCCGCACGCCCACCGACGACGGCAGCGCGGGGCCGCCGTCGAGCACCACCAGACCAAAGCATTGCGTGCGCAGCAGCACCTCGGCGCAGAACGCCGCGTCGGCGATGATCGGCGGGCGCACGACCCACAGCGGCGCCATCGCACCGGGGTCGACCCAGTCGGCCGCCATCAGCTCGCTACGCGCGTCCACCCAGGCCACGGCCATGCCCTGCCGCCGCACCGCGCCCACCAAGGTGCGCAATACGCCCGACTTGCCCGAGGACCGCGCCCCGACCCACTCGGTGATCTGGCCCACCGGCACGCCGCCTTCGCCCAGCACCCGATCGACGCCCGGCACGCCGGTGCACATGGCGCGGGCCATCGGGGCGGGTCGGGTCTCGCGCAGCAGGCGATCGAGGCGTTGAGCAGTGCTGTCCATTCGTTCAGTATGCCGAAGACCGAACCCGATCGGCAAGTCGACATCTGATCGAGCCCGCTGGCCCCCGCCGTTAGGACGCCAGGGCGGTCTTCGAGGTGCGGCTGCTGACGTCCTTGCCGTCGAAGCTCAGCAAAACGAAGCGCTCGCCCTTCTTGGTGTGCAGGTGCACGGGGCGCTTCCAGACGGCGAACAGGTTGTTGAGCGTCGCGCGCGAGTAGCCGTCGTCGAGGTCCATGCCCTCGTGGCGGTGACTGAGCAGCAACTCGCCGCGGCCTTCGTAGTCGGCGTCCTCGACGTCGATGATGGGCTGACCCATATTCGTGAGCTGAAACAGTAACTTCTGCTTCACATCCTGAAACTCACGCGACGCGATCTGCCACTCCTTGGCCTTGGGGTTGTGCTCGAAGGTGAACAGCTTCATCTCGGCGCAGAACTCGGGCGTGAGAAACTCATCGAGGAACGTGATGTCGTTGTGATGCGCCCGCACCTCGAAGATCTTCTGGGTGCCCAGCCCCGTGGGCCGATCCCAGTTGGCCCGCTCGGCCATGCTGTCGCACTCGTTCCACTCTTTGCCGAAGCGGCCGGTGTCCCAGCGCCACTCGATGTTGCGAAACAGCTCGATGCCGATCTTATAGGGGTTGAGGCGGCCCGAGTGCATGGCGGTCACGCCGCTGTGGCGATCGGCGAAGTCGATGATCTCGTTGGGGCAGCAGATGTGGGTGTTCTCGGTCATCATCTTGGCGTGCCAGTAGCTCGCCCAGCCCTCGTTCATGATCTTGGTCATGCCCTGGGGCGCGAAGTAGTAGGCCTCTTGGCGGATGATGCCCAGCACGTTGCGCTGCCAGCGCGTCAACGGCGCGTTCTGCATCAAGAAGAGCAGCACGTCGCGGGCGGGCTCCTCGGGGAACCGCTTGCTCTTCTCTTGCTCGGCCTGCTGCTTCTCGCGCTGCTGCGCCATGAAGCCCTTGGTGTTGACGAACTCGTCCATGTATTCGTGGGCGGTCGACATGCGGGGCAGGTTCTCGTAGTCGCCGATCAGCTCGGCGGGCAGATCCTTCTTCTTCTCCTCGGCGTCGTGGCGAATGGGCCGGTAGGGGCGATGGCGGTCGATGAGGTTCTCGAGCGAGAGGCAGACGTCGATGAACTCCTCGACCGTCGTGGCCCCGTAGAGCTCCTGATACCGGCGAATGCGGCTGGCGTGGTTCGCCATCTGGTCGACCATTTTGCGGTTGGTGCGGCTGAACCAGAAGTTGTTCTTGAAGAAGTCGCAGTGCCCGAAGACGTGCGCCATGACGAGCTTTTGATCGATGAGATCGTTGCCCTCGAGCAGGTACGCGTAGCAAGGGTCGGTGTTGATGACCATCTCGTAGATCTTCGAGAGGCCGTACTCCGACGACTTGGTGAGGCGCTCGTATTCCATACCAAAACGCCAGTGCGGATACCGAGTCGGGAAGCCACCAAACGCCGCGAGTTCGCTGATTTTTTTATAGTCAACGACCTCGAAGATGGTCTCGAAGCAGTCCAGGCCATAGTCCTTGGCGCGCTGCTCGATGACCTGCCGCCACTCGTTGAGCTCGGGGGGCAGCGCTTGGACTTTAATGTACTGGATCATACCGGCTCCGCGATCGTTCGATACCGGAGTCTACCCGATTCGGCGGGGAGATCTTCCAGGGTGTTGGTGCGGTGGGCCTGAGACCGCGCACGCCCTCTATTC
>JBNMOZ010000704.1:0-3248 GCA_051276005.1 Bradymonadia bacterium
GCGAGTATGAGGGCATCAGCACGATCCCCGTCGCCATCGATCCCGAGCGCTGCCCCGAGTACCTCGTCAAGGCCGCCCGGGTCAGCTGGGACCGCGCCCTCGAGCTGGGTGTGAAGCACGGCTACCGCAACGCCCAGTCCACCGTCATCGCGCCCACCGGCACGATCGGCCTGGTCATGGACTGCGACACGACCGGCGTCGAGCCCGACTTCGCGCTGGTGAAGTTCAAGAAGCTCGCTGGCGGCGGCTACTTCAAGATCATCAATGGCTCCGTGCCGTTGGCGCTGTCGAAGCTGGGCTACGGCGAGCAGCAGATCGACGACATCGTCGCCTGGTGTAAGGGCCGCGGCAGCCTGAACGGGTGCCCGCATATTGCGCCCGAGGCCCTCAAGGGTCACGGCTTCGATCAGGCCACCATCGAGCGCATCGAGGGCCTGCTGCCCGCCGCGTTCGACCTGTCGATGGTCTTCAACCGCTTCACGTTCGGCGACGACTTCCTGGTCGACAAGCTGGGCGTGCCCAAGCGCACGATCGACAAGCCCAACTTCGACCTGCTCTCGGCGCTGGGGCTGACCCGCGTCCAGATCACCGAGGCCAACGACTACGTCTGCGGCACGATGACCGTGGAAGGCGCGCCGCACCTCAAAGACCAGCACCTGCCGGTCTTCGACTGCGCCAACAAGTGTGGCAAGCGCGGCGAGCGGTACATTCGCTTCAAGGCCCACATCGAGATGATGGCCGGCGTGCAGCCGTTCATCTCTGGCGCGATCAGCAAGACGGTCAACATGCCGGGCCACGCCAGCATCGAAGACATCAAGGACGCGTACCTGCACTCCTGGCGCCGCGGCATCAAGGCCAACGCGGTGTATCGCGACGGCTCGAAGCTCAGCCAGCCCCTGTCGTCTGCGCTGTACGACTTCGAAGACGATGAGAGCACCGACCAGGCCGAGCAGCTCAACCTGCTCGAACCACAACGCCCGATCGAGGCGGCCAAGCAGGTCGTTGAGCGGGTCGTCGTGCGCTACCTGGCGCGTCGTCGTCGGCTGCCTCAGCGCCGCAGCGGCTACACCCAGAAGGCCGCCATTGGCGGGCATAAGATTTACCTGCGCACCGGCGAGTACGAGGATGGCGCGCTGGGCGAGGTCTTCATCGACATGCACAAGGAGGGCGCCGCCTTCCGCAGCTTGATGAACAGCTTCGCCATCGCGATCTCGCTGGGCCTGCAGTACGGCGTGCCCCTCGAAGAGTTCGTCGACGCCTTCGTGTTCACGCGCTTTGAGCCCAACGGCATGGTGATCGGCAACGATCGCATCAAGATGTCGACGTCGATCATCGACTACGTGTTCCGCGAGTTGGCGGTCAGCTACTTGGGCCGCGACGACCTGGCCCAGGTCAAGCTCGAGGACCTGCGCTCCGATACGGTGGGCGAGCCCGAGTACACCGAAGAGGTCGTGGTCAACAGCGGGCTCGTGGCTGCATCGGGCGGCACCGCGTCGCCCATCGCCAAGTCGAGCGGTGGCGCGGGCTTCCACCATGGCGGCACCCCGGTGCTGCGCGCCTTGCCGCCGACGAACGCGCCCAAGGCCAGTGGCCCCACGATGATCTCCAACGCCGCGTCGACCACCTCGGCGCCCAAGCCGGCCAGCGCAGCGACGGGCAATCGTGCCGTCGATATGGCCCGGCAGCAGGGCTACGCGGGCGATCCGTGCCCCGAATGCGGCGCGCTGACGATGGTCCGCAACGGTTCATGCCTGAAGTGCATGAGCTGCGGCGGCACGACCGGCTGCAGCTGAGCCGGGCAGTCAGGGTGAGCCGCTGAGCCCAGAACCCACCAAAGACCGCACCCCGCGCGCCCGCCTGATCAAGGTCCTCGTGGGTGTTCAGGCGCTCGTGCTCGCCGTCCTGGTGGCCTGGGCGGTGCACGCCACCGCCCCGCCCGACGACCCCTTCTCCCGCTTGATGCACAGCGTGCGCGACGATGGCGCCGTCGCCGCGGCGCAGAAGCTCGGCCCCGACATCCAGAAGGCAGCCCGTCCGTGTCCACCCGATCAGCTGGCGCTGACCTTGGCGCGGGCGCTGTCTGAGGGCTGCGCGACGCTGCGGGCCGACCCGCACCAGATCATCATTCAATGCGGGGCGCGGCAGCTGACGGTGCCACGCTGGGCAGACGGGTTTCGCGCCAGCGCGACCTGTCCGCCATTTCTCGCGGGTCTATAAGGCGTTAGAGCGCCGCCACCAGAGGCGGGAGCACATCTCCGACCCGCGCATCGGCGCGCGCGGTCGCCAACGCATCTGCTCGGGTCGGCCCCAGGTTGACCAGTATGATGGGCAGGCCCAACTCGGCCGCCCGGCGCACGAAGCGCAAACCCGACCACACCTGCAAGCTCGTGCCCGCCACCAGCAGCGCGTCTGCCGATTCGACGGCTGCGAAGGATCGCTCCACCCGCAGCGGTGGTACCCGCTCACCGAAGAAGACCACCCGCGGTTTGAGCACGCCGTCGCAGGCCTGACAGGGCGCGACGACGAACGCGCCGGTGTCGCGCGCGATGTCGGCGTCGCCATCGGGCGCCGAACGGACCGACTCGGTGCCCCAGTCTGGGTTGAGCGTCGCCAGGCGCGCTTGCAGATCGGCGCGGCGCGTCACCTGCTCGCAGCCCAGGCAGATGACCTCGCCCAGCGCGCCGTGCAGCTCGATGACCCGCGCGCTGCCGGCCGCCTGATGCAGGCCGTCGACGTTCTGGGTGATCAGCGTCGACAGCCGGCCCGCCGACTCCAGCGCCGCCAGCGCATAGTGGGCGGCGTTGGGCTGCGCATGGCCGACGTTGCCCCAGCCCACAAACGCCCGTGACCAATACCGCTGGCGCGCGGGGGCCGATCGGGTGAACTCGCCATATCGCATGGGCTCTCGGCGCGGCTCGGCGCGCGGGCTGCGGTAGTCGGGGATGCCCGACTCAGTGCTGCAGCCGGCGCCGGTCAGCACCGCGATGGTCGAGGCGCCGCGCAGTCTCTCGATCAGCGGGACGAGGTCGGGCAGCGGCGGGCGGGGCAGGGGCAGCATGCGACGATTGATGCCCCCGTCTGGTCGGTGGGTGCGCAGGCGCCGATCAGAAGAGCGCACCTTTAGCCTGGCGCCGGCTGATGAGGGCACGCAGTTCGAGACGCGCGAGGTGTTCAGCGGGCCGATGCTGGGGCTGATCAAGAAGTCGATGCCCGACATAAACGAAGCGCTCGCCGCGCTCTGTGCCGGG
>JBNMOZ010000705.1:0-3247 GCA_051276005.1 Bradymonadia bacterium
CCGCATCTACTCGGGCGTGCCCGCGGGCCTCTTCGGCAAGCGTCAGAGCATCGAGGTCGGCCATATGAGCGGCCTCTCCAACGTGCTCTGGTGGCTCGGTCAAAACGAGGTCGAGCCTGTCGACGGACTGGCTGAGTACGTGCTGAGCGCCGCCAAACAGCGGTCGCGTGTTCTCGACGACGCCGAGGTACGCGGGCTTGTAAACGACTTTCACGCCGCGCGTTGACCGGCGCCGATGCGACCCATTGACGAGTCCCTGATCGCCCGCATCCGCGAGCAATACGGCCTGCCACCGGCCCTGCTCGACCGAGCCCGCAGCACCAGTGCGTCCACCGGGCGACCCCTGGGGCAGGTGCTCGTCGACCTGGGTATCCTCACATCGCTGCAGGGCGCAGCCATCGACGCGCCGCGCGCTGTCGAGCCCACGCCCGCCTTCGACCCGCCCACCTTCGACCCGGCCGCCTTCGACCCGCCCACCTTCGACCCGGCCGCCTTCGACCCGACCGCATTCGACCCGATCGTATTTGAGCCCACCACCTTTGAGCCTACGACCTTCGAGCCCGATCTGCCGTCGCACGCGGCCATCGCCTTGGACGGGCATACCACCCCGCCGCGGCTGGGCGCCGCGCCCGAACGTATCGACGTGCCCAGCGCGCTGCCTCCCCTGCCCGGCAAGCCGATCCGCCTCGATCAGCCGCCGACGATCGACATGGCGATCAGCGAGGCGCCGAAGCTCTCGGCGCTCGAGACCCCGACGACCCGCTTTGGTGACTCGGTCGCCGAGTCCGAGGCCGCGCGCCGCCTGCACGCCGTCGACGTCGCTGAGGCGCATGAGCAATGGCTGCCGCATGTCGCCGATCCTTCGGAGCGCTACACCCTCGGCAATGAGATCGCGCGCGGAGGCATGGGCCGCATCGTCGAAGCGTTCGATCGCTCCCTGGGACGTATGGTCGCGATGAAGCTGCTGATCGGCGGCGCCGACGAGCAGCTCGGCATGCAGATGCGCTTCACCGAAGAGGCCCAGATCACCGGTCAGCTCGAACACCCCAACATCGTCCCGGTGCACGATCTGGGGGTCGACGTCGAAGGGCAGCTGTACTTCACCATGAAGCGGGTGCGTGGTCGCACGTTGCGCGCGGCGCTCAAGGCGTTGCGCGCCGGCGAGCCTGACGCCGTCGCCAACTTCTCACTCCACCGATTACTTAATCATTTCAAACAGATGTGTCTTGCGATCGCCTATGCGCACAGCCGCGGCGTGGTGCACCGCGACCTCAAGCCGTCCAACGTGATGTTCGGTGACTTCGGTGAAGTGCTGATCATGGACTGGGGCCTCGCGAAGATTCTGCCGCGGGCCGGCGCCGGCAAGGTGCACAGCCTGCGCGAAGGCAAGCGCCGCTGGGCCACCCGGCATGGCGAGGTCATCGGCACGCCGGGCTATATGCCGCCTGAGCTCGCGCTGGGTCAGCTCGACGATGTCGACGCCCGGTCCGACGTCTATAGCCTCGGCGCCCTGCTCTACGAGATCCTCACGCTGCAAGCGCCATACGCCGGCGGCGACAGCCGCGAGATCTTGCGACGTCAGGTGCGTGAGCCGCTTGTCCCGCCCCGCGAGCGTGCCCCCGAGCGCGACATCCCGGTGCCCCTCGAACAAATCTGCATACGGTGCTTGGAGCGCGAGATGGATCGGCGCTTCCCGTCGGCGCTGGCGTTGCACGACGAGATCGAGCAGTTTCTGACCGGCCACCTTGAGGCCACCGAGAAGCGCGCGACCGTCGATCGACTGGTCGCCGAGGCAGCCGATCATGCCGAGGTCTGGCGGCGCGCGACGGCAAAAATGCGCCGGCTGGCATCGGCGGTCCTGCAGCGCGAGGCCGCGCTGGCGCCCACCGCCCCGGTCGAAGAGCATCGGCCCATCTGGGGCGGGCAAGCGACCCTCGACCAGGTGGGCGACGCGCGCGAGCTCGCCTTCAACCGCGCCGAGCAAGCCTATCGCCTCGCCTTGGCCACCGACGAGAGCGCCGAAGCCGCCGAGGGCATGTCAGACCTGTACACCGATGCGCTGCTCGACGCCGAGCGCACCGACGATGCCGCCGCGCGGCGCCGCTATGCGGAGCGCCTGCACGCGGTCGATCCCAAGCGCCATGCGACTCTGGTTCGCGGGCCGGCGCGGCTGCTGATTCAGGCCGAACCCAACGCCTGGATCACCCTGCTGGCGGTCGATGAGCAGGACGGCCTCTACGTGACGGCCGATCCCCAAGACATCGGCGCCAGCCCGGCGCGCGTCTCGCCCATCCCGCCTGGTCGCTACCTGGTGGTGCTGCGCGCCGCGGGGATGCACGCCGTTCAGGTGCCGGTGCGCCTGCACCGCGGCGAAGAGCTGGTCCTCAAGGTGGCTCTGCTGCGTGACGCTGACGTCGCCCGCGGGTTCGTGCACGTGCCGTCTGGGGTCTACGCCGTCGGAGGCGATCGCCGAGCGTTGCGTCCGCTGCCGCCGCAGGCCGTGCGCGTCGACGACTTCTGCATCGCCCGTCTGCCCGTGACCTGCCGGCAATATCTGCACTACATCAACGCGTTGGCGCGCACCGATCTGCTGGGCGCCCGCGCCCGCTGCCCGCGCCTCTTCGCCGACGGCCCCTCGATCTTCCCGCACCGTGAGGGCGCCTTCACGTCGCCGGTCACGGGCCCTGACGGCATGGCCTTTGATCCCAATTGGCCCATCTTCGGGGTCAGCGCCGACGACGCGGAAGCCTACGCCACATGGCTCAGCGGCCAGGACGGCCATGTCTACCGCCTGCCAACCGAGCAGGAGTGGTCCGTCGCAGCGCGGGGCGGCGATGGGCGCACGTTCATCTGGGGTGAGCGATGGGCGCCGGTGCTGTGCAAGAACGCCCACGCCCGCACGGGGCTGACGCGGCTCGAGGCCGTCGGCGCCTTCCCCTCGGATCGCAGCCCTTTTGGCGTGCTCGACCTGGCCGGCGGCGTCGCCGATTGGACCGCCAGCAGCTTCGATGGCGATGCCGGCTTGCGCGTTTGCCGCGGCGGCACCTTCCAGCATCTTGAGCTGCGCGCCCGCGCCGCGTCCCGCGAGCTGATGGACCCCCGCTCGGTCGCGCCCTGGCTGGGCTTTCGCCTCGTGCACTCGACCTGATGCCCCAGCCGCCCATGGGGTCGCTCGCTCAAAAGACCGGCCGTCGACTCGCGCGGGCGCTCTGGCCCGCGCTCTTCATCTACGTCGGCATCGTCGTCT
>JBNMOZ010000706.1:0-3246 GCA_051276005.1 Bradymonadia bacterium
ATGAGCAGCGTCAACGCCGCCATGATGACGAGGTCCCAGCGCATGGCGTACATGTCGACGTCGAGCGGATGAATGGCTGCCGAGGCGCCGAGCACGAAGGTCAGGTTGAACAGGCAAGAGCCGACCACGTTGCCGACGGCCAACTCGGGATAGCCTTTGAGCGCCGCGGCGACGCTGGCCGCCAGCTCGGGCAGCGAGGTGCCGACGGCGACGACGGTCAGGCCGATGACGCGCTCGCTGATTCCGTACGCTGAGGCGATGGCGCTGCCGCCCTCGACCATGAGGTGCGCGCCGCCGACGAGCCCCACGGCACCCAAGAGGAGACGCAGCGTGCTGGCGCCCATGGCCTCCTTGGGCTCGGCGGTCGGGTCTTCGTCGTTGCCACCTTCGACCTCGACCACGCCGGGGTGCTTGAGCGAGAGGTAGGTGAAGACCACGGCGATGGCGATGAGGGACAAGCCTTCCCACCGCACGACCTGCCCGTCCATGAACACCAAGCCGGCGCTGACGGTGGCCAAAAACAGCAGCGGCATGTCGCGGCGGAACAGGGTCGAGCTCTTGACAACGAAGGGACAGATAGCGGCCGCCATGCCCAACACCAGGCCGATATTTGCGATGTTGCTGCCCACGATATTGCCCGCCGCGAAGTCGGCGACGCCGCGCGAGGCGGCGAGCAGCGAGACAATGAATTCGGGGAAGCTCGTGCCATAGGCGACGATCGTCAGGCCAACGACCAGCATCGAGATGCCCAACCGGTGGGCGATACCGACGGCGCCGTCGACGAGCTGATCTGACGCGATGACGAGCAGGATCAACCCGCCGATCAACGAGACGATGGGGATGAGCATGGGCTCCTGACTCCCTGGCCTGGTCTATCGCGCCGGGTCTGGCTGGCGCGATCTGGCTGGCGCGGTCTGACGGGCCCGGTTTGCTTGCCGGGCACGGTCGGGCGGACGCTACTCGGGCGCGTCGATCGGTGCAAGCGCGCAGATGGCCGCGGCGGTCTCGCTGCATGTGCGCGCCCGATGCACGCCCACATCCCAGACGGCGCACCTGCCCGCGCCGACCGGCGCCAACTCGGCGGGGATCGCGGTGCCGTCGAGCCAAGCCCATCGCAGTCCGTTGCGCACGGCCCCCGTCCACCAAGGCTCGACGACGCCGGCCGCGCTGCGGGCAGACGCATCAACACGCTCCGCGTCGGCGACGTCTTCGAGGATCAACCGGGTCGCGCGCTCGCTCAAGCAAGACTCGGCCGCGCTGACCGGGGCCTTGCAGGCGGTGATCTGCAGGCCCTCTTCGCCCACCCGCCCCAGCCCGACGCAGTTTGCGCAGACGATCAGCTCAGTGCCGTCGACCTGGTTGACGAAGCCCGCGACGACCAGCGCGCTGGTCGTCTCAGCGCAGTCCGCGTCGGTCTTGAACGGGCGGCACACGTAGCGATCAGCATAGGGCACGCACCCCAGGCCCGCATCGCAGAGCCGCCCCGGATCACAGGTCTCGCCGTCGGCCTGCGCGCCCACCGGGCGACAGGCCGCGATGCCGGCTTCGACGATGAGCCCACAGGCCGCGCCATCGGGGCACGCCGCGGCCGTCGGCGTGCACGGCAAGACACAGACCCCGATATCGGCCCGACCGATGACGGTGCCCAGGCAGACCGCAGCCGCGCTGTCGGGGTGGGCGCCGGCCAGTTCGCTGCCGCCCGCGCACGCGTCGGCGGGGTCCTCGCCAGGGGTGCAGAAGCGCAAACACCGCGCCACGCCATGTACGCGCAAGCAGCCCAAATCTGCGCCGCAATCGGCCTGGGTGTCACAGCCCGCGCCCTCAGTGCCGGGGCCGATGTCGAAGCAGATGGGGGTGCCGTCGGGTTCGAGCCCGCACGTCTGACTGGCGCTGCATCCGGTCTGCTCAACCGGCTGGCACGCGCGCACCTTGCTGCCTTCACCGCAGGCTGGGAGAATGGCGGCGCCCAGGAGCGCGAACCCAACGACCGCGACGGCCGAGACGCTGCGGCCCGAGACGCTGCGGCCGAAGACGTCGCGGCCTGAGACGATGCCGACCCAGACCTTACCAACCGAAATACTGTCGAGAACTCGCATGCCGCGCAGCCTACCTTGATCGACGCACTGACCGCACAAGTTGAGCGCCTCGGCTTCTCATTGGTGGGGGTCGCGCCCGTGGTGCCGGCCGGCCACGGGTGGTACGCGCCCCATGCCGAGCGGCTCAAAGCCTGGATCGCCGCCGGCCATCACGCCGACATGCAGTGGATCGCCGATCGCGTCGCCGAGCGGGTCGCCCCCGAGCAGCTGATGCCGGGCGCCCGCAGCGCTATCGCCTTATGGATGGATCATCGCTGCCCGACCCCCGATCGCCCGACCGACGTGGCCACCGGACGCGTGGCGGCCTACGCCTGGGGCCGCGACTACCACAACATCGCCCGCAAGATGCTCAAGAAGCTGCGCCGCTGGTGCGTCGAGCAGTGGCCTGACGTGAAGACCTACGCCTGCGTCGACACGGGCCCCGTGCTCGAGCGCGCCTTCGCCCAGCGGGCCGGCGTGGGCTGGATTGGCAAGAGCACGATGCTGATCCACCCGCGCAAGGGCACGTTCGGTACGCTCGCGGTGATGTTCGTCGACATCGACTTGCCCACCGGCGAGACCCACCCCCCGCGCTGCGGCACCTGCACGGCATGCATCGACGACTGCCCCACCGGCGCCATCGGCCCCGACGGCGTCGACGCCCGCAAGTGCATCAGCTACTGGACCATCGAGCATCGCGGCATCATCCCCGCCGAGCTTCGCCCGCAGTTTGGCGACTGGGTCTTTGGGTGTGATATTTGCCAGGACGTTTGCCCGTGGAACAACCATGCGGAGCGCGCTGATCCGGCCCTGTGGAAGACCAAGCCTGAGCACGCCTGGCCGGATTTGGTGGATTGGATTACGGCGCCTGCGGATGAGCTGAAGGCGCGGCTGGTCGGCAGCCCTATACAGCGACCTGGGATCTCGGGGCTGCGCCGCAACGCTTTGATCGCTTTGGCAAACCAGGGCCGCACCGAGGCGCTGCCGACCGTGCATCAGGCCATGTTCGACCCCGATCCCATCGTGCGCGCGACCGCCGTCTGGGCGGCCCGGGTGCTGGGCGATCCGGAGGCCGAGGCGATTGGAGCGGCGGATTTGGATCCGCGGGTTCGGGCGGAGGTGGATACGCCTCTGCCGTGATCGCGGCGTGTGGGGGTGGTCGTGGTCGTGG
>JBNMOZ010000707.1:0-3246 GCA_051276005.1 Bradymonadia bacterium
GTCTTCGGTGAGGTCGCCCCCAACTGGCACGCCGAGCATGACGCGCTGCAGACCGAGAAGGCCGCTGGGCTGGTCGATCTCGCGGCGTTGGTCAACGGCGGCAAGGCCCTGGCCTGCAGCGACAGCTTCTTCGGTCCGATGGACAACTTGCTGCTGCCGGGCCGCGCGGCCGATATGGGCGGTGGCTGGGAGACGCGCCGGCGCCGTGGCCCCGGGCACGACTGGATCCTGATCCGCCTGGCCGCGCTGGGGACACCCCAGATGGTCGAGGTCGACACGCGTTGGTTCAAAGGCAACTTCCCCGCGCGCTGTGCCCTGCAAGGCGTGCGCGCCCCCGGCGCCGATCCCGTGTCGCTGCTCTGGGGCGCGGGCGACTGGAAGGTCATCGTGCCCGAGTCGAAGCTGGCCGCCCATGAGCGTCACTTCTTCGCCGCGGCCGATACGGGCGGGCCGTTCACGCATATTCGGCTCGAGATCTTCCCCGATGGCGGCATCAGCCGGCTGCGGGTCTTCGGTCAGCCTGCATGATCTCTGTTGCTGTGATCGATGCCCTCAACGCCGCTCAGCCCGCTGTGGTTCAGGCAATGCTGCTCAAGTGCTGTGGATGCGTTCGATGGACGCGCGACGTGACTGCTGCGCGGCCATTCGCCGACCGAGACGGGCTCTTTGCGACCGCCGACGCCGCGTGGCGCGACGCGTCACAGGCCGAGGTCTGCGAAGCGATTGGCCATCATCCGCCCATCGGCGCCGACGTCGACGCGCTGCGCGCCAAGTTCGCCCAGACAGCCGAGTGGTCGAGCGGGGAGCAGGCGGGCATTGAAGGCGCCAGCGAAGCCACGTTGACCGCACTGCGCGACGCGAACGTGGCCTATCACGCCCGGTTCGGGTTCATCTTCTTGGTCTGCGCCACCGGCAAGACCGCCGCCGAGATGCTTGCTTTGCTTCAGGCCCGCATTGGCAACGATCCCGCCGATGAGTGGCGCATCGCCCGCGGTGAGCAAGCGAAGATTACGCGAATCAGACTCGACAAGCTGGAGGCGCCATGAAGAGCCCGTTGACCACGCATGTGCTTGAGACCGCGACCGGACGCCCGGCGGGCGACCTGCAGATCACGCTGGAGCGCCAGACAGGCGAGGGCTTCTCACAGCTCGCCGAGGGCGTCACCAACGCCGACGGTCGCATCACCGACCTGATCACGCCGGAGGCCTTTGGCGAAGGGGTGTACCGCATCACCTTCCAGACCGGCCTTTGGTACGCCAAGCGCGGCGAGCGCACCTTCTATCCAACAGCGTCAGTGGTCTTCGAGGTCTTCGACGCCTCCGAGCACCATCACGTGCCGCTGCTGCTCAACCCCTTTGGCTATTCGACCTACCGCGGGAGCTGACCCGATGACCGACACCATCCATTCTTCGACCCTGGCCGACCGCTCGGCCGCGCTGCTCTCGCGCCTCGAGGCAGCCAACGCCTCGGTGGCCCGTCGCTATCCGGGCGACCGACCCGATCGCCAGCCGGTGCACACCGTCTATGGCGGCGCGCAGCTGTACAAGGCGACCACGACCCGCCGGCTCGGTGAGCTCGCCCTGGCCGCGCTGTCGCGATACACCAGCGATCCGTTCGACTTCGCCAAGGCGATGGGGCTGCCGGGCAGCGCCGACTTGGGCGGGGCTCATCTGCTCAAGGTGCAGGCCCGCCAGTTTGAGAGCGATCCGGCCGCGCTGCACGTGGCCGATCCAGCCGCTTGGCTGGCGCTGACCGTGCACGCCCGCGTCAAAGAGAAGCTGACGCGCGAGCCGGTCGAAGACTTCCGCATCGACTTCGAGGACGGCTTCGGCCATCGCCCCGACGCCGAGGAAGACGCCGAAGCCGTGCGCGCGGCCACCGAGATGGCCCAGGGCATGAAGGCGGGCATGCTGCCGCCGTTCATCGGCATTCGCATCAAGTCGCTCGACGTTGGCACCGCGCGCCGGGCTGTCCGTACGCTCGATCTCTTCGTGCGCACCGCGGTCGCTGAGGGTGGGGGACTGCCCCCCAACTTCGTGGTGACGCTGCCCAAGATCACCCACCGGGCCCAGGTCGAAGCCCTCGTCGGCCTGTTCGAGAAGCTTGAGGAAGATACGGGCCTTGCGGTGGGTACCCTCAAGTTCGAGATCATGGTCGAGCTGACCCAGACGCTGCTCGGCGCTGACGGACGCTGCCTGCTGCCCGAGCTGCTCGATGCCGGCGCAGGGCGCATGGTCGGGGCCCACTTCGGCACCTACGACTACACCGCCTGCTTCGACATCACGGCCGCCTTTCAGACCATGGACCACGACGCCTGCCGCTTCGCGCTGCACTGGATGAAGCTGGCGTACGCGGGCACGGGCCTGTTCCTCAGCGACGGCGCGACCAACGTGATGCCGGTGCCCATTCACCGCGCCGGCCCCGGTGGCGGCGCGCTCACGGGTCCGCAGATCGAAGAGAACCGGGCCTCGGTGCACGCGGCCTGGCAGCTGGCGTCGGGCCACGCGCGCGGCTCGCTCATCAACGGCATCTACCAGGGTTGGGACCTGCACCCAGCCCAGCTGATCAGCCGCTATGCCACCTGCTACGCGTTCTTCCTCGAAGGCTTCTCGGCGGCCGCTAAGCGCTTGAGCAACTTCATGCAGATGGCCGCACAGGCGACGCTCGTCGGTGACGTCTTCGACGACGCCGCGACCGGCCAGGGGCTGCTCAACTACTTCCTGCGCGCGCTCAATTGCGGCGCGGTCGACCTCGAGGACCTGGCCGCCACCGGCCTGACCCTCGAAGAAGTGCGGACCCGCTCCTTCAAGAAGATCCTCGATGGACGTCAGTAAGCTCGCGCGCCTGGCGGCCCTGCTGCTGCTCATCGCGGTGCCGATCGTGCTGTGGTTGACGCTCGAGCAGGGCCCGCCGGAGACCGAGACGAAGGCGCCGTCAGCAGCGAGCGCGCCCGCTGCTGAAACGCCCGTCTTGAAGCTCAACGTGCTCGCGAACGGCGAAGGCGGGCGTCGCCATCTTGAGGACGGTCAGCTCAAGGCCAATGAGAGCCTGCGCTTTCGGGTGCATCTCGACCGACCAGCGCATGTGCTGATCGGCCGCACCGACCGCTTGGGTGGCACCCATCTGGTGTATCCAATCGGCATGGCGGGCCGGGCCATCGCGATGCCCAAAGGCGGGCCCCGCGAGATCGGGCAGGGCCTCAAGACCGTTGTTGGTGAAGAGACGCTGGTTGCCTATGCCTGCGCT
>JBNMOZ010000708.1:0-3245 GCA_051276005.1 Bradymonadia bacterium
TCAGCTACATCTCCAACGAAGATGGCACCTACACCGGTTGGTCGGCCGTCTCGTTCTTCAGCATCTGCTTGCCGGCCGCCCAGGCTGAGTTCGACGCCTGCGTTGCCGCGGGCGGAGACCAAGACGCGTGTGTCGATCAGGCCAACGCGGGCCTCGCCGAGTGCGCTTCGGACACTGCTGGAACGGTCACTTCGGCCGACGTGGCCGGCGTGGACGCGACCGGTAAGACCGGCGAGATCTTCACCATCGACATCGTCAACCCGACCCCCGCGGTCGAAACCGGCGACATCTGCGACGACATCGGCGCGATCGCCATCTGCCCCGAAGACAACATCTGCTTCGGCCGCGCGGCTGAAGGCGTTCACCTGACCTGCGGCCTGCCGCTGGTCGAATGCTTCGACGATGCCCCGGCGACCGTCATCGACTCCGCCGTGGCCGGTCCTTGGTCCGCCCAGGGCGACACCAGCATGGCCGACGCGAACCTCGTTGGCGTCGGCACCTGCGGCGGCGGCGGCAACCAAATCGTGTACGAGTTCACGGCGCCCGCCGCCGGCACGTACACCGCGACGCTGAGCGAAATCGGCGAAGGCGACACCCTCATGTACGCCCGCACCAACTGCCAGCTGCCCGGCGAAGAGTACGAGCTCGCCTGCAACGATGACTACATGGAGGGCAGCGTCGCCAGCCAGATCGAGATCGTCCTCGAGGCCGATCAGCCCGCGTACATCGTCATCGACTCCTGGGAAGGCGACGCCCGCGAGACCGAAGGCCCCTTCACGCTGACCATCACCGCCCCGTAAGGCCGATGGTTCGTCTGTTGATGCCTCACCTGCCTGCCCGCCGCCTCGCCCGAGGTGGCGCATTCTTGACCCTCCTCATCTACGGCTACTTCTGCTGGCGTGCATTCGCCGGTTGACTCGGCTTGAATCAATCCGCAACATATCGCGTCCGCGCGGCGCTGCGATGGCATGTGGCCTTCGGAGCGCTTTGGTTTTGTATTGAGGAGAACATATGCGCCTTGTAAAGATGGCGGCGCTGGCCGCTCTGATGAGTGTGCCGGTTGCTGCCCAGGCAAGTGACGCCGAGATGTCACTGGTGCCGCAGGGCTCGGTGATGGTGCTCCACGTCAACATGGAGCGGCTTCGCAGCTCGGCCTTCTACAAGACGATCATCGTGGGGTTGCTCAACTCTCCGGCGATCAAGATGCAGATCGATATGGCCAAGAAGCAGGCCGGCTTTGATCCGATCAACGACCTCAAGTCGCTCACGATCGTCGCGCCGGCCAAGATGGGATCCGGCGAAGAGCCGCTCGTGATCCTCGACGGCAAGATCGACGCGAAGATCCTCGCCGAGAAGGCCGGCGAGTCGGCACAGGTCATGCCTGCGAAGGGCCGCGTACTCATTGGCAAGGCGAACTCCATCGCGGCGGCCCAGAAGGGTGGCGGCGCGACGGCGCTCAAGGCGCTCTTGAGCAAGACCAACCAAAAGGCTGACGTGTGGTTCGTCGCCAACCTGCCGCCCGCGATGCAGAAGCAGATGGCCGAGGGCAACCCGATGGCCAAGGGCCTCAAGACGATGCGCGGCAGCCTCGACTTCAGCAAGGGCCTCAACCTCAAGGTCGCGCTGGACACGCCGATGGCGAAGAAGGCCGCCGAAGAGGCCGCCAAGGCCATGGCCCAGGCCGTCAAAGAGCCGATGATGACCCAGATGGGCATCGCGCCGATGCTCCAGAAGCTGCAGGTCAAGGCCGTGGGCAACGTGCTCAACGTCGACCTCAATCTCAATGACGGCGAGGTCAAGAAGCTCCAGATGATGGCGCAGATGATGATGATGATGGCCGGTGGCGGTGCCTCACCGAGCAAGGGTGCTCCGCCCGCGGCGGCGCCTGTCAAGAAGGCGCTGTAGCGTCGGCATTTGCCAGAGCCCGCGCCGAGTTCATTGAGCCCCGCCCGCCAATCGCGCCGCCGTTACGACGCGCGACGCACCCCTGCCCGACACATACGCACTCAGGGCGAATTGCACCGGCGACGTGACACCTTGTCCGCCGCCCGCCTCTGCTGTATCGCGTGACATCCGAGAGTCCCACCGCCGTTGACGATGTGCGCTTTGCGCGCGCGCTGGCTGATGGCGATGGACCCGCGGTCATCGCGTTCGAGGGGCGGTATCGGCGCGTCGTTCAGCACGCGTTCGGCACCGCTCGCCGTCGATGGCGACCGGAGGTGCCCGTTGAAGCAGATGACTACGTGCAGGATTTCGTGGGCTTCCTCTTCTCGGACGGTGGCCGGCGCCTGCGAACCTTTGGGGGCAGGTCGTCGTTCGGGGCATGGCTGTACACGGTCGCGCTGCGGTACTTCCAGCGGGCGCTCGCCAAGCGTGTCCGCGATCGTCGCAGCGACGCCGTGCTCACAGCGTTGCCCGATCGAAGCCAACGCAGCCCAGAGACCGCAGCCTTCGCGGCCGTCGAGGCCAACCGGCTGCGGGCGGCTGTTCAAGGCCTGCCTGAGCAGGATCGACTCTACATTCGGCTCTTCTTCGTCGAGGGGCTCAACGCGTCCGAGGTCGCGCGCACCGTGGGCAAGCAGGCGTCGGCGGTCAGGATGCGCAAGATGAGGATCCTCGAACGCCTCCGCCGCCTGCTCGAAGAGACGCCCGCCGAGCGGAGGCCCGCATGACCGCGCTTGAAGGCCGCCTGTCGCGGCTCGACTTGCAGCTCGAATCAACCGGATCGCACCTGACCGACGAGCGCCTGGCCGGTGTCGCTCAGGGCACCGATCCAACCGCCGCCGAAGCCGCCCACCTCGCGGGCTGTGACGGCTGCACCGATCTGTTGATGGCCGTGGGCGTTGGGCTGGAAGGCGCGCTCGTCGACCTGCCCGGCGCCGAGTCTTGGGTACATGCGCCCCAGGCGCCGCCGACGGGCACATCGTGGGGGTCGCTGCTGGGTGGCGGCGCGCTGCTGGTGTCTGTGGCCGCCCTTTGGGTGGCCTTGGGCACGGGTGATCCGGTTGATTCACCGCCAGCGCCGACGCGCGTCGTCGAGGCGGCTGAGCCGACCAGCCCATCGTCCGTCAGCGCCGCCGGCTCCGACAGCGCGCGCTCTACTCATAATGCGCCCAGCGCAGTCGCGCCGCTGGTCGGCGCGGTCGATGACTCTGCGGTCAAGGCAGCGGTCAAGGCTCAGATCGAGGCTGAGATCGAGGCTGGCAGGGGCGCGCCTGAATCGACCGACAAGGCGCACCGCCCGG